>CAYWAD010000059.1:0-8755 GCA_964456045.1 uncultured Lachnospiraceae bacterium | reverse complement strand
AAGAAAAAGCCCGCTGAGTTTCCTCAACGGGCATAAAATGTATTAACTTTTCTTATCTCATCTGAACTTATCTGAACTCGCACAATTTTACCGCAACTTATGGGTTAAGCGTGGCTTAAATTGGTTTAAGGTTTGGCTTAAAAAGTCCCGATAAGCTCCGACAGGTTCAGATATAAAGGGTTATAGACACTTAATCAATCCAAAGGCTTCATCGTCGGGAACAGCAGCACGTCTCTGATGGAGGGACTGTCCGTCAGAAGCATTACGAGACGGTCAACACCGAAGCCGAGACCACCCGTGGGCGGCATACCGTACTCAAGTGCGTTAATAAAGTCATAATCGACCTGAGCGCGACAATCGGGATCGAGCTTTTTACGATCCGCAACCTGACGCTCGAATCTCTCGCGCTGATCGATGGGATCATTCAGTTCGGAGAACGCGTTACCGAACTCGGTTGCATTGATGAAATACTCAAAACGCTCCGTGAACGCGGGATCGTCCGGCTTTCTCTTTGCGAGCGGACTGTTTTCTACGGGATAATCGTAAATAAACGTCGGCTGGATGAGGTTTTCTTCGACAAACGCATCAAAGAACTCCGCCAAGATCGCGCCCTTGCTCGGAATTTCGGGGAGCTCAACGTGATGCTCCTTGGCTACGCTGATTGCTTCCTCATCGGATTTGATTTTCGCGAAGTCAACGCCCGAATACTTTTTAACAGCTTCGATCATTGTCATGCGTTCCCAATGCGAGAGGTCAATCTCCTTGCCCTGATACGAAATTTGAAGTGTTCCGCAGACATTCATCGCGACGGTCTTCATCATTTCTTCGACGAGGTCCATCATGCCGTGGAAGTCTGTATACGCCTGATAAAGCTCAATCGAGGTGAATTCGGGGTTATGCGTCGGGTCCATTCCTTCGTTGCGGAAAATTCTGCCGACTTCGTAAACGCGATCCATACCGCCGACGATCAAGCGCTTCAAATAAAGTTCTGTTTCGATACGAAGCACCATATCGAGGTCAAGCGTATTATGATGCGTATAGAACGGGCGCGCGGTTGCACCAATCTCAAAGGGGGTAAGGATAGGAGTATCGACCTCAAGGAAGCCCTTGGAATCAAGGAAATTGCGAAGTTCGCGCATAATCTTACTGCGCTTTACGAACGTATCCTTAACGTCGGGATTTACGATAAGGTCAACATAACGCTGACGGTAACGGAGGTCCGTATTTGTCAGGCCGTGGAATTTTTCGGGAAGGACCTGAAGGCTCTTCGCAAGGAGCGTTACCTTTTCGGCGTGAATGGATATTTCACCTGTTTTGGTCTTAAACACATTGCCCTCGATACCGATAAGGTCACCGATATCAAGCTTTTTGAACGCCTTATATTCATCTTCGCCCACAGAATCACGAGCAACATAGGACTGAATAGAGCCGCTGAAATCCTGCAAATTGCAGAACGAAGCCTTACCCATAATTCTCTTAGACATCATTCTGCCGGCAACGGAAACGTGTTGTCCTTCGAGAGCCTCGAAATTTTCCTTTATTTCGCTTGCGTGATGCGTCTGGTCGTACTTGGTGATCGTATAAGGATCGTTTCCTTCCTGTCGAAGTGCCGCGAGCTTTTCGCGACGCACCTTAAGTATATCGGAAAGCTGAGCTTCCGTTTTGATGTTTTCATTTTCGTTCATATTGGTTTCCAATCCGCCTTGCGGCATTTTTACTTCTTCGATCTTGCAACTTCAAGCACACGAAGTTTGATTACGGAGCCGTTGGGAGCAGTTGCTTCCGCAACGTCTCCGACCTTCTTTCCGACGAGCGCGGAGCCGATGGGGGAGCTTTCGGAGATGAGTCCCATAAGGGCGTTTGTTTCGTTTGTACCGACGATATTGTATTCGATTTCTTCCTCAAAGGTTTCATCATAAACCTTGACATATGATCCGATACTTACGACGGTGGAATCGAATTCCGCTTCCTTGACGACTACGGCATTTTTTATAAGCTCGTCAAGCTCGCTGATTCTACCCTCGACCTTTGCCTGTTCATCTTTAGCCTCGTCGTATTCGCTGTTCTCGGAGAGATCCCCGTAGGATCTTGCCGTTGCGAGCGCCTCTTTTACCTGAGCGCGACGAACATTTTTAAGATATTCGTATTCCTCGACAATGGCACGGTAGCCTTCTTCTGTGTATTGCTGCTTTTTTGAATTCATTACGGTTATAGCCTTTCTACTCTAAAAATCATTTTCCGTTTTTAAGTGCTTCAACGGCGCGATGCAACTGATTGTCCTCATCGTCCGTGATTTTATAAATGTTTTTGCTTGCGAGAGCTTCATCAAGCTCTATAACGATGTCCGGCGTAATGCCGATTCCCTCGTAATTGTCCGAATACGGCGGATTATACATCTTGTACGAGATCGAAACCGCGCCGCCGAGCTGAAGTGCACCGATGCTCTGGACGGTCCCCTTTCCGTAAGTCTGCGTGCCTACGACAAGACCGAGATTATAATCCTTGATCGCTGCTGTGAAAAGCTCGCCTGCGGAAGCGGTACTGCCGTTGCAAAGCACGACAATATCCATATTGAGGCAGTCCGTGTCGGAATATATGACCTGTTCTTCGCCGCTTTTATCGACAAGTCTGACGATCGGACCTTCGGGAAGGATATAATCCAAAATCTCGACAACAGACGTCAAAAGTCCGCCCGGATTGTATCTGACATCAAGCACGAGGCTTGTGCAGCCGCTTTCGCGAAGCGACTCAACCGCGTCCTTGAACTGATCCGGCGTGCCGTTGTCGAAGCTGATTATCTTAATGTAACCAACCGTTTCGTCAAACGATACAACATGATGCATAACCGTCTGCTCGGTGACGACATCGCGCATAACGGTAAATTCAATGACTTCGGAATAATTTTCGCCGCGGTACACGGTGAAGTTTACGTACGTTCCCTTTTCACCCTTTACAAGGTTGATGGCAGGGTAATATCCGAGTTCCGCAACGCTCTGACCCTCAACGTAAGCAATGAGGTCACCGGGCTCAACGCCCGCTTCAAGCGCGGGAGAATCCGGCATAACGGCAACGACCTCGATGCAGCCGTAGTCGCCGTTATATATAACGTGAACGCCTATTCCCTCAAGCTCCGCGTTATAATCCTGCATCATTTCCGCGTATTCTTCGTCGGTAAGATACGAGCCGTACTTATCAATGGAAGCTACATACGCATCAAGGACGTATTCGATAACTTTATCTTGGTCAATTTCGCCGATGTAGTTGTTTTCGTAAAGGTCAACAAGCTCGCCGAGGCGCGCAAAAAGCTCCGATTCGCCGACAAGGTTCTCAACAAGCTCATTATACTTCGCTTTATATGCGTTATTTGTCGCAATAAAAGTGATTTGGAAGGTAATTATTACCGCAAGGACTGTCACAAGTATCGACACGCCCAAGGATACCTTCTTTTTTTCTTTTTTCTTCTTTTCGGGCGGTGTTTGTTCGGGTACGGAAGTCGAAAGTTCGCTTTCTTCAAAACCGCCTTCGTTAAATTCATTTCTGTTTTCGTTCATAATACAATTTATCCAAAATTACGGCTTCGTTACATAATTGAACGGGCTTACTCTGTTCTTGCCCTCGCGCACTTCGAAGTGCAAATGGTTACCCGTGGAGCGTCCCGTCGAGCCCATTTCCGCGATCTGATCGCCTTTATTTACATAGTCGCCAACGGAGACAAGCAGCTTGCTGCAATGTGCATAGCAGGTGTAAATTCCGCCGCCGTGGTCGATGAGTATGTATTTACCGTAGCTGGAATCCGTTGTCGCGATGATTACGGTTCCGTTATTTGATGCGTATATGGGAGTACCTTTTTTATCGGCAATATCTATTCCGGAATGGTACGACTGCTCGCCGGTAAACGGGTCCGATCGCCAACCGAATTTCGAAGTAACTCTTGTACTTGTTACAGGCAAGGGCCAAATGAATTCGCCGTCTGCAACGACCTGCGTAACGCCCTGTTTCTTTTCGAGTTCTTCGATATAAGCGTCAAGTTCTTCCGCCTTCTTTTCCTTATCGGCTTCGAGTTTTTCGAGGAGTTCTTCCGCATCTTGCAATTCCGCCATACTATCCGAAATAAGAGTTTCGCAAACTTCCACGTTCTTTTCAAGCTCCGCTTTATCTGCGTCAAGCTGCACCAAAAGAGCATCAAGCGCGTTTTGAGTTTCCTTATGCTCCGCAACGGCAGCTTCAAGCTCCGCTTTTTTATCGTTGTACTGCTGGAGTACTCTGCTGTCATATTCGAGAATGCTGGCGGCATTGTCGATCGCCATCAAAAATTCCGTCAGGCTTTCGGCACCGAAAAACATTGCAACATAGGACATATCGCTGTTTTCGTAAGAAATACGCATTCTCTGCTTGATTTCTTCGTAAAGTTCTTGACATTCCGCTTCCTTTACTTCGATCTCGCCGTCGAGTCTTGTTATTTCCGCCGCGATCTCCTCGCTGTACGCCTCACTCATTGCGATTTTGCCTTCCATGACCTCGATGAGCTTATCATACTCCTCTTTTTCGAGAACTATCCCGTCGATATTATTTTCGAGACCGGCGATGGTATTTTTAATTTCCTGCGTTTTTGAATCGTATGAGCTGATTTTGTTCAAGTATTCCTGGACTTTGGAATTGTTTTTATAATCGCTCACGTTCGCCGCGCTTATTAGTATAACTGATACTGCCACGATGATCGCGGTAATAAGAAACGCAAGGAATATCCTTGATTTTTTATATTTAGTCATAAGGTTTCCTCCTTGGTTCGTTTTTGTGGATTTTCGTTTGAAATTGCTCGTATTTGCTCGTAAGCAATTTATACATAAAAAGAAGTTAGACGATCTCCGATTTCACTCTTACTTTCTTGTATACTTGGAAAGTGAAATTGTACTTCCGAGCACGCCGGTAAGAACACTGACCGCTAAGTTTCCCGCAATAAGCACAGGGACAACCTCTGCTGTGGGGATAAACGTCAACATTTCAAGCATGCCGTTCATTGCCGTTACGGTGTAAACATAAATAAAGTACTCCGCAAAGCACGCCGGAATAGATGCGATAATGCCTATGAACGCACCTTCAAGGACAAACGGAAAAGAGATGAACCAGCCCGTAGCGCCCATATATCGCATAATTTCTATTTCTTTTTTTCTCGAATAAACAGAGAGCTTTACCGTATTGATGATAACGAACACTGTAACGATAAACAGCACCGCCAAGAACCAAACGAACACCGCCGTTATGCCGTTTTTGAAGCTTGTGATCATATTCGCGAGATCTATTTGATCCTTCGTTTCGCGGACACCCTCGATCTGACGAAGGCTGTACGTTACGCTCGTTATTTTCTCGCTTTGGACATGAGTTATCTTGAAGCAGTCGGAGAGGGGGTTATCGTCTCTGTAGTCCTCGTACAGATAACCGAACTCACCCGCCTTTTCCTCCATCTGTGTAAGCCCCTCGTCCGCCGTGATTCGCTCAACGTCGCCTATGTATTCGATCTTTTTGATCTGAGATTCGATTTCAACGATCTGTTCTTCTTCGAGATCGTAATCGAGGAACACGACAATTTCGTTCATGAGGCCGAGATTTTCGAGGTTTACGTTTATGTTGACGACAAGCAATCCGAAACATGCAAGCACGATAAGACAACTCATCAAAACCGCAATCGAGGCAACGCTCATCACACCGTTTCTGAAGATTCCCTGGAATGCTTGACCTATATAATATGAAAATTTGTTGTGACTCATTCGTACATACCTCCGACTCTGTCATCGGATATAGTACCGTGATCAATCACAATAACGCGCTGCTTATAATAATCAACCAGCTCTTTCGCATGAGTTACGACAACGACGGTTTTGCCGAGCTTATTGATTTTCACAAGAACATTCATCATTTCATACGAGAGTTTGGGGTCTACATTTCCCGTCGGCTCGTCCGCAATGATTATTTTCGGATTGTTCGCAAGCGCTCTTGCGAGTGCGGCTCTTTGTTGTTCACCGCCGGCGAGCTGTTCCGGGAAGCAAGAGGCTTTGTCCGAAAGACCTACCGTGCGGAGCAACGCAGGCACACGCTTTTTGATTTTGCGTGTCGGAGTTCCGATTATCTGCATCGCAAAGGCGACATTTTCATATATGGTTTTATTCGGAAGCAGCCTGAAATCTTGGAAAACCACGCCCAATTTACGTCTGTAATAAGGCGTTTTAAGATATGAGAGCTTAGTCAAGTCGGTTTCATCGACAACTATCGATCCGGATGTGACTTTTTCTTCGCGCAGGAGAAGCTTCAGCAAAGTCGATTTTCCGGCGCCGGACGCACCGACAATGAACACGAATTCGCCTTCGTCTATGTTAAGCGAAATCCCGTTCAGCGCTGTCGTTCCGTTAGAATATGTCTTAATGACATTCTTAAGTTCAATCATTAAATATCCGTCCTTTTGTTTTTGCGGATGCTCCGCATTAGTCATTTGATCAGAATTTAACGGGCTTTGAAACGAGATAACGCTTAACCATAAGCGCAACCTTAAACGTGATCGCATGGTCAAATTCACGCAGGTCAAGTCCCGTGAGCTTTCTGATTTTTTCGAGACGATACACAAGTGTATTTCTATGCACGAAAAGCTTTCTTGATGTTTCCGAAACATTAAGATTGTTCTCGAAGAAGCACTGGATCGTCATAAGAGTTTCGTGGTCGAGTGTATCGAGGGATCCGTTCTTGAACACTTCGGAAAGGAACATTTCGCAAAGCGTTGTGGGCAGCTGGTAGATCAGCCTGCCTATGCCCAGATTTTCATAGCTGTTGACGGATTTTTCGTTGTCAAACACCTTGCCGACCTCAAGCGCAACCTGCGATTCCTTATACGAACGAGCAAGATCCTTGATGTTGTTTACAACAGTACCGATACCGATGGCAACCTTAACAAAGAATTCGGAGGAGAGTGTATCGGAGAGTGTTTTCGCAGCCTTTTCAAGATCTTTTATATCAGTGCCGGGCTTCGTTTCCTTAACGAGAACGATGTCGCTGTCTCCGATGTTGATGACATAATCCTTGGATTTATCGGGGTAAAGACTGAGAACCATATCGTAGGGAGACATTTCGGATTTTTCGGCAAAGCGGATCAAATAAACAACTCTGCTTTCGTCCGTGTTGAAATGAAGCTCCTTGGATTTGATGTAAATATCGCTCGGCAGGATATTATCGAGGATAATATTCTTTATGAAAGAACTCTTGTCGTATTTTTCATCATAAAGATTCTTTATATTCGAAAGCGAGATAGCAAGAAGGGATGCTGTTCTTTCCGCAGTTTTGTCCTCGCCCTCAACGAAAACGGCATATTCTGCTTTCGAAGCGGAACCGATCGTGCGGTATGTATAGCCGCCGGATTCGATAACATCCGTGGAATAAGAAAGCTCCTCGCGAATTCCCTGACGGATCTCACCGATCTTAACAAGCTCGCTGCACGCGATAATAGCGCCGCTTTCGTCAATAACACCGATAACGCGATCAACCGCGTCCTTCATCTGATGAATAACTCTTTGAAACAGTCTGTTAGACATATTCCCTCCAAAAAAATTGTCTTAATATTCATGTGCAAAAGCACTTGTTGGTTTAATTAAAATTCGGATTCAATTCCGTTTCGTATGCTATCGCGGACAAAACATATATCGGCGCCGTTTCGCAGCGCAAAATACGTCTCCCCAAGCCGCAAAGCTTCATTCCCGATTCACCGGCAAGCTCAGCTTCCTTGGGCGTAAAGCCGCCCTCCGAGCCCGTAACGACCGAAATCGAGCTTCCGCGCGAAAGCTTGTCTCTCAGTGTCGGCAAAAGCGGCACTGTGCCCTCGCCTTCGTAAAGGAACAGCGGCACATCCGCCGTCGCTGCTTCAATTATCGCTGCCGCATACGAAATCGGATGTGAAACATCGGGAATTGCGCCTCTGCCGCACTGCTTCGCCGCTTCCTCTGCAATTCTCAACCGTCGCGCGCGTTTTTTCTCCTTCGAGGCTTCATCCGGTCGCACGACGCATCTTTCCGACACAAACGGCACAATCCTCGAAACGCCGAGTTCCGTAGCCTTTTGAATGATCAGATCAAGCTTGTCCCCCTTCGGCAGCGCGACGTAAAGCGTAACTATGCAGGGCGGCTCGGTGAGATTTTCGTCGGTGGAAAGAACGCTCATTTTAACACATTCGGGTTTGATGTCCGTCAACTCGCACAGATATTCCTTTCCGTCGTTGCCGCTTACGGTAACGGTTTGACCCTTTGCCATACGAAGCGACAAAGCGATATGTCTTGCGTCGTCGCCGGTCAACGTGATCTCCTTCGGAGCCTCGTTCGGCACTTTAACAAAGAATCTCGGCATAGCATCTCCTGATGATTTGTGCATTAGTGCTTATATTATACATCAAATTGCACTATTTGTCAAAGAATTTTTCGCGTTTTTTCGCTGTTTTTTTCGTCATTTTACCTAACGAGGGCAAAAAAAGCGTCCGCTTTCGGATAAAGCAGACGCTTTTTTGTCATTTTATGTTATTTTAAGTCGGATTCGCGCTTGAGCGCAGATGCGCACCAACCGTTTTCGTGAATCGTTTCGATTTCCTTATAGCCGTACTTCGCCAGCACGTCAAGAACCTCGTCCGCTCTTTCGTCAATAATTCCGGAGACGAAAAGCACGCCCCCCTCGGCGATAAGCTCGCCGACATCGGGAGTCATTCGGATTATTATATCCGCAACGATAT
>CAYWAD010000058.1:0-8898 GCA_964456045.1 uncultured Lachnospiraceae bacterium | reverse complement strand
GGGATGACGGCGCTTTATTTCAAGATATTGTTCCATCATTGCCGTTGCCATAAAACTATCTCCGTTCAGCCGCAGATGCGGTTATTTGTGGTGGGATTGTCAGTTGTAAATTAATCAGTCCTCGTGGCTGTGACCGCAGCCGGAGGAGCAATGCGAGCAATCACCGCCGCAGGAATCGGCGGGATGCTTGCCGGTTATAGCAAAGAGAATTTCGTCATTTACGTCCTTGAGAAGCTGATCGATATCATCTTTTGCGTCGGTGAATTCCTTGAAAACTTCATTTTCCGTGATCTGAAAATAAAGTGCATTGACTCTGCCCTCGATAGCGTCGATAAGCTCTTTGTCAACGTCCGGCGTAGCGTAGACCTTGGAAAGCGCGGCCTGCTGTGCGGTGTATTCGGTGAGCAGACGGTTAAGTTCGGGAGTTTCGCGAAAAGCCTTGTCTGCCGCTTCGTAGCGAACGTAACGGCGATCCGTTTTGATTATTTCTCCGAGATGATGCGCCATCTCAACTATTGCATCGGTAAGTCTGTCTTCCATTTTAATTCTCCTTAATGTGAAGTGAATAAATTAAATATTTATCGGTGTTCCGGAAAGACCGAATGTGTCGGTGTCCGTTATTTTTACGAGTATGAATTTTCCGCCCTCGACAGGGGAAGATAAGCGAACGAGCTTGTTGCCGTCTGTTCTGCCGATTGTGACTTTTCCTTTGCTTTCGGAGGCTTCGACGTCGGAGGTCGCATCATCGGTAAGGACTCGAAGTGTTTTGCCCAGCTCGGTAGAGTTTTTTTCCTCCGAAATCGAATTCTGAAGCTCAACAAGACGCGCGAAACGCGCTTTTTTAACATCTTCGGGGACCTGATTTTCCGCTTTTGCGGCAGGTGTTCCGCTTCGAGGCGAATACATGAACGCGTAGATCATATCAAAGCGGACTTTTTTCAGCATTTCGAGCGTTCCTTCAAAATCCTCGTTCGTTTCGCCGGGGAATCCGACGATAATATCGCTTGTGATAACGATGTCAGGCATTTTTTCGCGCATGTAACGCACGGTTTCCATGTATTTTTCCGTGTTGTAGCGCCTGTTCATGCGGCGAAGTATTTCATCCGAGCCGGATTGCATCGGCAAATGAAAGTGACGCGAGATTTTCTCGCTTCCGGCAATGACGTCGATAAGCTCCGTTGTTGCATCTTTCGGGTGACTTGTCATAAATCTGAGCCTGAAATCTCCGGGAATCTCGGAAAGCGACTTCAAAAGCTCGGCGAAGTTTACGCCGCAATCAAGGTCATGACCGTATGAATTTACGTTTTGACCCAGCAAAGTTATGTCGAGGCATCCGTCGTTGACAAGATCCGTAACTTCCTTGATTATCGCTTCGGGCAATCTTGAACGCTCGCGTCCGCGAACGTAGGGCACGATACAGTACGAGCAGAAATTATTGCAGCCGTACATAATGCTTACCCAAGCGTGGGATTTCGACGCGCGAAGTACGGGGACATCCTCGGAAAAATCCGTGTTTGCAAGTGCTTCGTGAACGTCTGACGGAAAATAACGCTTTTTGCCGGAAAGACGCGAAAGAATAAGCTCTGGAACGCGATAAAGCTCTGTTGTGCAGAAGGAAAAATCAACGTAAGGGTAGCTGCGCTTCAGCGTGTCCGCGCGGTGCTGTTGAGATACCATACATCCGCCGATTCCGATAATCATTTCGGGATTCTCGGCTTTTCTGTGCTTGAGTTGACCTATTACGGACAGAGCCTTTTTTTCGGCGTGCTCGCGGACTGCACATGTGTTTACGAGTATAAGATCCGCACCGTCGGGTGAATCCGTTAACGTGTAGCCCATGGCTGACGCAAGCCCTGCGAGACGTTCGCTGTCCGCGGTGTTTTGCTGGCAACCGAAGGTCATAATGTGAGCCTTGTGAGATCTTTCGCTCATGATGGAGCGGACCTCCGCTACGGCTTTTTTCATAGCCTCGTTTTTTTCGGGTGATATTATATTGTTTCGGCGGAGTTCCGTCATAAATAATCAATCCTTAACATGAATAATTCAATACAATCTATTATAGCGCAAATGTCACTTTATGTCAATCAAAGCGAGCGGAATATTTCTTCTCAATATAGTAAAGCTTCCGGCAAAAAAATTTGTTGCTTATTTACAAAATGCGTGATATACTGTTTATGTACGGGGGAAGTAACCACGAAAATTGCCGGCGAAAATTGCCGCGTGTGTCTTGCGCTTCGTGCGAAAATGTTGTATTATAATAACGTATAAAACAAATTCTATTTCGGAGGACTTTTAAGGTGGAATACAACGAAATCAGAGAAGCCATAATCAACGGCGAAACAGTTATCGGTATTGAGCTTGGCTCTACAAGAATCAAGTCCGTTCTTATCGGACGTGACTTCGCACCTATCGTTTCGGGCGCTCACGATTGGGAAAACAAGCTCGAAAACGGTATTTGGACGTACAGCGTTGACGATATTTGGAATGGCGTGCGCGACAGTTATGCAAAGCTTGCCGCGGCTGTTAAGGAAAAATACGATGTAACTCTCAAAAAAGTAGGCGCGATCGGCTTTTCCGCTATGATGCACGGCTATCTTGCATTTGACGAAAACGGTGAAATGCTCGTTCCGTTCCGTACCTGGAGAAATACGATCACAGGAGAAGCCGCAAGCGTTCTTTCCCGTGAGTTCAAATTCAACATTCCGCAGAGATGGAGTATCGCTCACCTCTATCAGGCGATCCTCAACGGCGAGAGTCACGTTCCCTCTATTAAGTATATCACAACGCTTGCAGGCTACATTCATTGGAAGCTTACCGGCGAATTTGTGCTTGGCATCGGCGATGCATCCGGCGTGTTCCCGATTGACCTTGAAACACGCGACTACGATAAGTCTCTTATCGCAAAATTCGAGGAGCTTATCGCGTATAAAAACTATCCTTGGAAGCTTGAAGAAATTCTGCCGAAGGCAGTTCTTGCGGGCGAATATGCAGGTAAGCTGACGACTGAGGGCGCAAAGCTTCTTGACCCGACAGGCAACCTCGAAGCCGGCGTTCCGCTTGCTCCTCCGGAAGGTGACGCAGGCACGGGTATGGTAGCTACAAACAGCATTTGCGAGCGTACCGGTAACGTTTCAGCCGGAACATCCATTTTCGCGATGATCGTGCTTGAAAAGGCGCTCCGCGATTACTATCCCGAAATCGACATCGTAACAACTCCTATGGGTAAGCTTGTTGCAATGGTACACTGCAATAACTGTACATCCGATCTTAACGGTTGGATTGAAATGTTTGCAGAAATGTTCAAGGCGGCAGGTGTGGACATTCCTATGTGGAAGATTTACGATTTGTTCTATTTCGCATCAGAAAATGGCGCTGCAGACTGCGGCGGACTTATGTCTTACGGCTACATATCCGGCGAGCATGTAACAGGTGTCGATTCCGGTCGCCCTGTGTTCCTTCG
This sequence comes from uncultured Lachnospiraceae bacterium, assembly GCA_964456045.1. Lineage (GTDB taxonomy): Bacteria > Bacillota > Clostridia > Oscillospirales > CAG-272 > DTU064. Next base: position 5,438 of record CAYWAD010000058.1, on the reverse strand, counting down.
TTCCTCGGATTGCGATTTCAACCTCGCAAACTTCTCGCGCACGGTTCTTTTCTCTACTCTCGGTGCGCTTAAGCTCGGTCTTGACATCCTTTTCGAAAAAGAAAATGTTAAGGTTGATATGATTTACGGTCACGGCGGTCTGTTCAAAACCGAAAGAGTCGGTCAGAGTTACCTCGCAGCCGCTATCAATTCTCCCGTTTCCGTTATGAAAACGGCAGGAGAGGGCGGACCTTGGGGCATGGCACTCCTTTCTTCCTACCTTGTTAATAAGGAAAATGGCGAATCACTCGAAGACTTCCTTGCCAATAAGGTATTTGCAGGCGAAACCGGCACAACTCTTTCGCCTAAGGCTGAAGATGTTGAGGGCTTCCGCGAATTCATCAAGCGTTATCGCGATTGTCTCCCTGTTGAGCACGCTGCCGCAGAGTGCATAGGCTGATTTAATCGAAAAAACGCAAAATAAACGCAGAAAAGCACCCCGTTTTGAAAAACGGGGTGCTTTTTTACAGCCGTCAATTATATTTTTGTTACCCAGCCGAATTTGTCCTCGATTCTGCCCCATTGGATGCCGGTAAGCTCGTCGTAGAGGCGCTGAGAAATCGGACCGATCTCGCCGTCGTTGATAACGATGTCTCTCGTTTCGTCAACAAGCTCGCCCATGGGAGAAATAACCGCAGCGGTGCCCGTGCCGAAAGCTTCGTCGAGCTTGCCTGCCGCGTGAGCCTCAAACAATTCATCAGCTGTGATCTTGCGCTCGGTGACTTCAAGTCCCCAAGAACGCAAAAGCTCGATAACAGATGCGCGAGTAACGCCGGGAAGAATGTTTCCGTCCTCAAGCGTGGGTGTGATTACCTTTCCGTCAACAACGAAGAATACGTTCATCGCGCCGACTTCGTCGATGTACTTGTGATGTACGCCGTCAAGCCAGAGTACCTGCGCACAGCCGTACTTTTCAGCCTTGGACTGACCGATAAGCGATGCCGCGTAGTTGCCGCCGCACTTCGCTTCGCCCGTTCCGCCCTTTACCGCACGAACATATTCCTTTTCGATGAAGATTTTTACAGGTGCAAGACCGCCGGAATAATACGAACCGACAGGCGAAAGAATGATCATAAATATGTAATTGTGCGCCGGATGAACGCCGAGCATAGGGTCCGTGGCGATAACGAACGGACGAATATAAAGCGACGTTCCTTCGCTGTGCGGAACCCATTCGGATTCGTAGTCAACGAGCGTCTTGATGGCTTGAAGCGCATCCTCCGCAGGGATTTCCGGGATGCAAAGTCTTCTTGCGGTATTGTTCATTCTCGCGATATTGCGTTCGGGACGGAAAAGCTGAATTTTGCCGTCGGACGTTCTGTACGCCTTGAGACCCTCAAACATTTCCTGTGCGTAATGGAAAACCATCGCGGACGGCTCAAGCATGATGGGAGCGTAGGGAACGATTCTTGCATCGTGCCAGCCTTCACCCTCCGTGTAATTCATCATAAACATATGATCCGTGAAATATTTTCCGAATCCGAGGATCGAATCCGCAGGCTTTTCTTTGAGCGTTTCGGCTCTTGTGATTTTTATATCAAGCATATTAACCCCTCTTTTTTTATATAAATTGAAGATGCTTTATTATACACCTGACAAAGTCGTAATGCAAGTTTTTTATAATATTTATTTCATAAAGACGTATATTTTTTGTGTAATCGGGGATAATTTTCTTGAAAACAATTATGACTTGGAGGTCTTTATGAAATTTTCAATTAAAAAAACTGCAATTTTGCTTGCCGTGCTGATGCTCGTGCCGATTACCGTCGCGGCAAAATCGAGCAGCTCGATCGTTTCACCGGCAATCTCCGTCATCGCAAGCGAAACGGTCGTAAAAGTCTGCGGTGTCGGCGGCGGAAACGCGACTTTTTCAGCGTCGGATTTTGATCTGACCCTCGGAAAAAAGGTTGACAGCATCACGGTTTTGACGCTTCCGAATTCGGCAGACGGCAAGCTTTATCTTGGTGAAAATCCCGTCGTGATCAACCAAACGATCAAGCGTCGCAACCTCTCGTCCCTCGTGTTTGAGCCTTCAGACGATTCCGAAACAGCGGCGAGCTTTTCTTTCACATCCGACGGAACTTATTCCGTGACTTGCGAGATAAATATCCTTGATGACATGAATTCTGCGCCGAAAATCAGCACGGGCAGCGTAAGCGTCGCCGCGCTCGGCGGAGTTTCGACTGTTGTTAACGTCTCTGCAAGCGATGCCGACAAGGACAACATCGATTATTTTGTGACCGATTTTCCCGAAAAGGGAATTGTCACCGTCGCGGATGACGGCACGATAGTTTACACGCCCGACTCTGAAAAGCGCGGCAAAGACAGCTTCACCGTGTACGCGCGCGACGAATACGGTAACTGGTCCGAGCCTGCTTCGGTAAGCATTAAAATAAGCAAAAACGAGACAGGTTTTGAATACAGCGATCTTGAGGGGCTCGCGGTTTACAGTGACGCGATTAAGCTTTCCACGTCCGGCATTATGAGCGGCACCGTAAAGGACGGCAAGCTCTGTTTTGAGCCCGACGAAACCGTAACGCGCGAGGAATTCATAACGATGCTCATGAAAGCGATCGGCCTTGACGACATCCCGGAAATCTCCGATGTAGGCTTCGCGGACGACGAAAGCATCAGCAAGGATGCGCTTAAATATTGTCGCGCCGCGAAAAAACTCGGCATCGTTAACGGTTCAAGTGTCAATGGCAAGATTTATTTCAATCCGAAATCGGAAATAACGCAAGCCGAAGCCGCCGTGATGCTGAATAATCTCATTCAAGTTGACGAATCTGTGAGCAAAAGTGCCGTCGCGGTGTTCGCAGAGGAAAGTATCGTACCGGCTTGGGCGAAAAACGCCGTCGGATCGATGCACGCCATCGGACTGATGAAAGTGAAGGACGGCGGTGCGTCCGCTTTGTCCGCGCTGACAAGAGGTGATGTCGCGAAGCTCCTCGCCGCGATCATGGATATGGTGATAAAATAAGGTAAGCACATCATTACAGAAAAAACACGTCGGATTTTTGGGAAATCCGACGTGTTTTGTTTTTTATACGGTTATGTCCGCAGTTTTTGCGGAGGTGAATTTCAGAAGTTCCGAAACCGACACTTTCATCTGCATTCCGCGCACTCCCGCGCTACAATAAATTTCGTCGTAAAGCTCGGCAAGCTCGTCAAAGTAAGTCGGAAATTTCTTTTTCATTCCTACAGGCGAGCAGCCGCCGCGAATATAGCCCGTAAGCACGAGCAGCTCCTTGACAGGAACCATCGCCACACTTTTGACACCTGCCGCCTTGGCGCATTTTTTCAGGTCAAGCTCGGACGTAACCGGGATGCAAAATACGATGGGTTCGCCTTTTTCGCTTTTGCAAACGAGCGTTTTGAAAGTCATTTCCGGGTCAATCCCGGCTTCTTTTGCAACGTGGACGCCGGAAAGATCGTTTTCGTCAACCTCGTATTCAACCGTTTCGTACGCAATGCCGGCAGAATCAAGCTGACGGAGCGCATTTGTTTTAACTTTTGCCATAGCCTTATTTTACGCTGTATAAAATTTCATCGTATGAGGGAAGCGGCCAGTGCTTTTTTGCGACGATAAGCTCAAGCGAGTCGATGATCTCGCGTGCGCTTGCCATTTTCGGCAGAATATCGTTCATAAAAGCGTCTGCCAAAGCGACATGATCTTTTTCGAGAGATTTTATTTTTTCCGCCACGTCCGTCAAAATTTCAAGTCGAGCGTAAAGCTCGTCCGAAAGCGAACTGAGCTTTTTGAGCAGCTTTGTCTCCGCGATACTGTTCTTGCAAATCGCTTCGCGCTTCATTTGAATTGTTTTCGCAAGCGAACACTCATATTCAAGCGCCGCAGGAAGAATGTATTTGTTGATCATATCAATCAAAGTCAGTGCTTCGATGTTGACGGATTTGCAGTAATTTTCAAGCATAATGTCATAACGTGAGAGCAGCTCCTCTCGTGAAAGTACGTGATGACGCTCGAAAACTTCGACGGTTTCGTCCTCAACGAGGGCGCGAAGCGCGTCGGGAGTCGATCGAATGTCGGAAAGACCGCGCTTTTTCGCTTCTTCCGCCCAAGCGGAATCGTAGCCGTTACCGTTGAAAACTATGCGGCGATGCGCCTTGATCGAATCCTTGATGATCGAGTTGAGAGTTCCCGAAAAATCAATGCTTTTTTCAAGTATATCGGCAAATTCCGATAGCGTTTCCGCAGTGATCGTGTTAAGCACGATGTTCGGTTCCGCAACGGAGAGGGAAGAACCGGGCATACGGAATTCGAATTTGTTACCCGTGAATGCGAACGGACTTGTGCGGTTGCGATCCGTGTCATCCTTGGCGAAATTCGGCAAAACGGATACGCCGATCTCGATTGCGGATGCCTGATGATCCTCGTATGTTGTACCGTTTTCGATCGAGTTGAGTACCTTTGTCAGTTCGTCGCCGAGGAAGATGGAAATAATCGCGGGAGGCGCTTCATCGCCGCCGAGACGGTGATCGTTTGATGCTGTTGCGACGGAAGCACGCAAGAGTTTTTGATATTTGTCCACCGATTTAATTACCGCGCAAAGGAACAACAAAAATTGGGCGTTTTCGCGCGGAGTTTCGCCCGGATCGAACAAGTTAATACCCGTGTCCGTCGAAAGCGACCAGTTGTTGTGCTTGCCGGAACCTGCAATGTACGAGAAGGGCTTTTCGTGAAGCAGACAAACAAGCCCATGGCGCGCCGCAACTGTTTTCAGCCTGTCCATAACAAGCTGATTTGCGTCCGTTGCGACATTGACCGAACTGTAAACTACGGCAAGCTCGTGTTGTCCGGGAGCGGCTTCGTTGTGTTCTGTCTTTGCGTAGACGCCGAGCGCCCAAAGCTCACGGTCAAGCTCTGTCATGAAGTCCTTGACGCGCTTTTTGATTGCACCGAAATAGTGATCGTCCAGCTCCTGACCTTTAGGCGGACGCGCACCGAAAAGCGTGCGTCCGGTGTACATGAGATCCGGGCGACGCAAATACATTTCTTTGTCAATGAGGAAATACTCCTGCTCTGCACCGACCTCTGCGATGACGCGTTTTGCCGTTGTGTCGCCGAAAAGCCTGAGAATACGCAAGGATTGACGCTCAACTGCTTCCATTGAACGGAGCAGGGGCGTTTTTTTGTCGAGTGCGGCGCCGGAATAGGAGCAGAATGCAGTAGGAATGCAAAGCACGCCGTCCTTGATGAACGCGTAAGAAGTCGGATCCCATGCGGTGTATCCGCGCGCTTCGAAGGTTGCACGCAAACCGCCGGAAGGGAAGCTTGACGCGTCGGGCTCGCCTTTTATGAGATTTTTGCCCGAAAATTTCATAATTGCACGGTCTTTGCCTTCGGGCTTGATGAAAGAGTCGTGTTTTTCCGCAGTGAT
>CAYWAD010000057.1:0-8951 GCA_964456045.1 uncultured Lachnospiraceae bacterium | reverse complement strand
ACGGCTCTTTACCGATCGCTTTGATCACGCCCGTGCGGACGGAATTGAAAACGGGCGGAACAACGGACGAAATGATGCAGTCCGTAATCTCACATTTTGTAACTCCGTGCATTTCGAGCATACTTTTGATCTCAAGTCCGTACTGATCGGAGGTTCTGAGCCTGTCTGTCGCGATTTTGGACTTGAACAAAATCTCGTCATTTTGTATGCAACCGAGAAGGATCTTCGTATTTCCTATATCTATTGCGAGAAGCATTACATATCCTCCTTTTTTTCGTCTGTGGAATGGGGTGTTTTTTTCTTGTTCATTCGCGCGGAAGTTTTTATAAGCGCCTGCCCAATTACAGTCACAAGAATTGCCGCCGCGATCGCTTCCGGGATGCCGGATGCGGTTACGGTTCCCATTATAAGCCCGAAAACTGCCGAAAAGGCAACGTTTTTAGCCTCTGCATACTGGTTTGCCAAAAGCACATAGATGCTTCCCATGACGAGAACGGTATGAGCGATTGTTGAAACAGCCGCCGTTACGGGAAGTGCGGCGATGTCGTGCATACGGAGCTTCTTCAAAAGCTTCCAAAGCAATCCGGCGATAAAGCCGAAAAGGATCCTGCAACCGACTGCGATCCAAACGGATTTTAACGCGCCGACGGCGCCGCCGGAACTCATTGCGATGAAAGGCGAAAACGCAAACGAAAGAAGTCCCGGTGCTGTTGTATTTGCATAAACAGAACAAAATCCGAACACTCCGCCGAGGATCGCGCCCGCGCCGGGGCCGAGAAGAATCGCTCCGAGGATGACGGGGATGTGCATTGTTGTCGCCTTGATTACCGGCAGAGGGATGAAGCCAATGCCTGTGGTCCCCATAATAATGAGAATGCAAGCAAACATTGCCAAGACGGAAAGGTAGCGTGTGTTGTGCTTCCTTGATTTCATATTTAATTTACCTCCTGCTGTCACTCCCGTTCGGGATGCAACGCAAATTTGCAAAATCAAGTTTTGAGGCTTGGTTTGCGATTGAATTATAGCAAAAAAACAGAGCCGATGCAATATAAATAATGCACAAACGTGAAAATCATATCTTTACAGGGCGCGAAAACATCGCTATAATTAGAGTGGTGGCAGCTTTCTCGAAACATGAAAGGGGAAAACTATGTTAAAAAACAAAACAGTCATTTTGGGCGTGACGGGCGGAATCGCGGCTTACAAAATCGCGTCTCTTGCATCTGCGCTCGTTAAACTTAATGCGTCTGTCGAAGTGATTATGACGAAAAACGCAACGGAATTCATAACTCCGCTTACGTTTGAGGAACTTACGGGCAGACGTGTTATGATAGATACCTTCGACAGGAACTTTTCACATCAGGTCGAGCATATTTCGCTTGCGGAACGAGCGGATCTTTTACTTATCGCGCCTGCAACGGCGAATGTCTGCGCCAAGCTCGCGCACGGCATCGCGGACGATATGCTTACGACGACGGCGCTTGCCTGCCGTTGCCCGAAGCTCATTGCACCCTCGATGAACACGAATATGTTTGAAAATCCCGTAACTCAGGATAATATTGCCACGCTCAAACGTTACGGCTGGGATGTTATCGAGCCGGCAAGCGGACGGCTTGCGTGCGGCGCTGTCGGCAAAGGCAAGCTACCCGAACCGCAGACGCTTTCGGAGCATATTTTGCACTACCTTGCTTTTCCGCACGATCTTAACGGCAAAAAGATTGTCGTTACGGCAGGACCGACTGTAGAAGCGCTCGATCCGGTCAGGTTCATTTCCAACCGTTCGACGGGCAAAATGGGCTACGCGATCGCAAAAGCCGCGTCTCTGCGCGGAGCGGATGTGATACTCATCACGGGGCCGACTTCGATAGAGCCTCCGATATTCGTGAAAACGATCGAAATTGAGTCTGCCGCGGACATGTTTGAGGCGGTTAAAGCCGAAGCGGAAAGTGCGGACATTATCGTGAAATCCGCTGCCGTTGCGGACTACACGCCCGACACCTATTCGGACGAAAAGATCAAAAAGTCGGACGGTGAGCTTTCGATCCCGCTGAAGCGCACGCAAGACATTCTTGCTTACCTCGGCGAGCACAAGCGCGAGGATCAGATAATCTGCGGATTTTCGATGGAAACGGAAAATCTGCTCGAAAACAGCCGAAAGAAACTCAAAAAGAAAAATGCGGACATGATCTGCGCGAACAGCCTCAAAACCGAGGGCGCGGGCTTCGGTACGGACACAAACGTGATAACGATCATCACGGAAGGCGCATCGGAGGAGCTTCCGCTTATGTCAAAGTCCGAGGCGGCACATGCGATACTCGACAGGCTCAAAGCTTTGCTCAAATAATTTTTTTGAATTTTCTGCGAATATTTTGCGCCGGAATGCGAAAAATATACTGTGTGTATTTGCACATAAAAAGTCGAAAGGACATAGCAAGCGCTATGTGCACACGGTATATGAAAAAAACAGCTTTATTTTTGACAGCGATCGTCGTTTTTGCACTTATTTTTTGCGTGACTGCATCGGCTGTAACCGGGCCTTACACGGGAACGCCGAACCACGGTAGCGGCGACAGCTCCTATATAGGCTACGGCAACGGGCATGACAGCGGTGTAAGCCTTGATTCCGGCAACAACAATTCTCGCGTCGGCGGTGACGGAACCGTACACGACACGGACACGGACAAGTTTGAGTCGGACGATCGGAACACGGTAACGGAAACGGAGCATATAACCGAAACCGAAACGGACAAGGTTACCGTCGGGGAAAGTATAAAAGACGACGTGAAGGACGATGTTGACGATATGCTTGAGGACGACAAGGGCAGCACGGTCGGCATAGTCATCGCGATACTCATCGCGGTTGCAGTCATAGTTTTGATCGTCGCGCTCGTTCCGAAAGGACAGTAAATCGCAAAAGTACAAAAGGCAGACTTCGCTCTGCCTTTTTCTTAACTAAATGCTGCAATATTCTTTGCTTAATCTTGCAAGAGCGCGAAAAAAATTATATAATATAAAAAAAGTACATTTTATCCACCCGAAACGGAGAAATCAATGACAAACAAACGCAATTTAACGATGCTTTGCGATTTTTACGAGCTTACGATGGCGAACGGCTACTTCAAATGCGGAAAAAAAGACGAAATTTCGTACTTTGACGTGTTCTTCCGTTCCGTGCCGGACGGCGGCGGTTACGCTGTTGCGGCAGGCCTTGAGCAAATCATAGAATATGTAAAAAATCTTCATTTTGATGACGAAGATATTGAATATTTGCGCGAAAAAGGCATATTTGACGAGGCATTTCTCGACTACCTGCGTGACTTCCGCTTTACGGGAGATATGTGGGCGATGCCGGAAGGCACTGTCATCTTCCCGAACGAGCCCATTATCACCGTTCGCGCACCTGCGCCGGAGGCTCAGTTTATCGAGACATATCTGCTTTTGACGATCAATCATCAGTCGCTTATAGCAACCAAGGCTTCGCGTATCGTTCGTGCGGCGGAGGGCAGAAGCGTGAGCGAGTTCGGTTCGCGTCGTGCGCACAACGCGGACGCGGCAATTCTCGGTGCGCGCGCGGCTTATATCGGCGGCGTTAATGCAACCGCCTGCACCGCAACGGACGAAATGTTCGGCGTACCCGCGACGGGAACGATGGCGCATTCGTGGGTGCAGATGTTTGACACCGAATACGAAGCGTTCCGCACTTACTGCGAGCTCTATCCGCACGCCGCGACGCTGCTCGTCGATACATATAACGTCCTGTCGAGCGGAGTTCCGAACGCAATACGCGCATTCCGTGACGTACTTGTCCCCAAGGGGATAACGAACTGCGCAATCCGTCTTGATTCGGGCGATATTACATATCTTTCGAAAAAAGCAAGAAAAATGCTTGACGACGCAGGCTTTCCGCAGTGTAAGATCATAGTTTCGAATTCGCTTGACGAATATCTCATCCGCGATATGATACGTCAGGGCGCGCAGGTAGACGCGTTCGGCGTCGGAGAGAGGCTTATCACGTCTAAATCCTCGCCCGTTTTCGGCGGAGTTTACAAACTTGTCGCCGTTGAAAACAAAAACGGCGAGATCATCCCGAAAATCAAGATCAGCGAAAACGTTTCGAAAATCACGATCCCGCATTTCAAAAACGTGTACCGCCTGTTTTCCAAGTCAACGGGCAAGGCACTCGCGGATCTCATCACCGTATATGACGAGGAGCTGAACGACCAAGAGCCGCTTGAGCTTTTCGATCCCAACTACACATGGAAACGCAAAACGGTAACGGATTTTTATGCACGTCCGCTGCTGAAGCAGATATTCAAAAACGGCGAATGCGTGTACAAGCAACCGCCCATAGACGCGGCGAGGGAATATTGCCTCTTGCAGCTCGACTCCCTTTGGGAGGAAGTTTTGCGTTTTGAAAATCCGCACAGCTACTACGTTGACCTTTCGCAAAAGCTGTGGGATGCGAGAAATGATCTGCTTTCCAAGCATTCGTAACTAAAATAAACCGAGAAAAGGAGAAAAAATGAAGCCGAGAGTTCTTGTTATCAGTTCGGTCAGTATGGATTTTATTCAAAGGGCGGACGAATTTCCCGAAACGGAAGCTCCCACCATCGGCAATTCTTACGATTATGTTCCCGGCGGCAGCGGAGCCACGCAGACAATCACGGTTCGTGCGCTGAACGGTGACGCGATTCTTTGCGCACGCGTCGGTGCGGATTCAAACGGTCAGCGGCTTCGCGCGCTTTATCGCGATATGGACGTTGACACGCGTTTCATTTTTATGGAACGGCGCTCGCTTACCGGACTTTCGTCCGTTCAAATCGTGCCGTCCGGTGAAAAACGCGTTATGACTTTCCTCGGAGCAAATACATATCTCTCACCGGTCGATGCAGAGGAGGCGTTTACCTCACTTCCGGACGTGGCGGTTATGCGTCTTGATATTCCCGAACGTACTGCTATTGCGGCGTCTGAATTTGCGGCAAGAAAAGGGATACCGCTTGTTATAAGCGCTGCCGGTGCGGCTCAGGATTATCCGCTTTCCAAGCTGTACCCGTGCGAGATCTTCTGCCCGAACGAGCGCGAACTTCAAATGTTCTCCGGCATCGCGCCGAGCTCGACGGAAAACTGCCTTCGCGCCGCGATACGGCTTTCATCCATAGTTAGGGCAAAATATTATGTCATAAAAATGGGCGAGCGCGGAGCGTTCTTGTACGACGGAAAATATTACAATATCGTGCTTGCTACAAACAACAGCAAGCTCGACACATCCGGTTCCGGTGACATTTTCACCGCCGCACTTGCAACCGAATACGCAAGGAGCAAAAACATAATGCGTGCCGTTAAATATGCAAATGTCGCGGCGGGAATTTCCGTTTCCCGTCCCGGCTTGCTCGACTCAATCCCAACCGAGGACGAAGTCAACAAATACATCGCGGAGCGCGGAATAAAGCTTTAAGGAAATGAAAATTATGGCTGAATACAAGCGAATTCTCGGTGTCGATTACGGAGACGCAAGAACGGGGCTGGCGCTTTCGGACCTTTCCGGTATGCTTGCTTCCGGCATAGGTACCGTTAAAGCGACGGGAATGAGAAAAACGGCAGAAGCGGTTGCGGAAGCGGCGAAAAAGCACGCGGTTTCCGAGATCGTGCTCGGACTGCCCGTTAATATGAACGGAACTGAGGGACCACGCGCGGAAAAGGCTCGTGCTTTCGGCGAGATGCTTGAGAAGCTAACGGGACTGAAAGTCACGCTTTTCGACGAAAGGCTCACCACGTCTGCCGCGCATCAGATAATGAATCTGACGGACACGCGCGGAAAAAAGCGCAAGGGCACCGTCGATATGCTGTCCGCGGAGATAATCCTTCAGGACTACCTCGACAGCAAAAAAAGAACACCGCTTATATAAAAAAACACCGCTTTAAGCGGTGTTTTTTCTGTTCAGTCATTGTTTTCGTAATATACGTCGATCGCACGTCCGGACCAAGTGCAGCTTGACGAGTTTGCTCCGAAGTGATATTTCACGTGAGTTCCGAAAGTTGTGTAAAGCTGACTGTATCCGCTCGAAAACGAGACTGCGGATGCAATCAGGAACGGTTCGGTAGACAAGCATTTCCTGTACAGGTTGCTTGTTCCTTCAAACATATAATAGCACTGATCTTCCATCGTAAATTTGTACGACGAAGCGACCTTTCCGCCGGTTTCGAAGTTTATCGGTATCGAAGCGGCAAGACCGAATGCGCTGAGGCTGAAATCAAGCGAGATTGACGAAACGTTGGTGATATTGTCGCTCGTGACCTTGGGGGTCATATCAACGTAATAATCCATTTTGGGATATTTGTTTTCGAAAAACACCTTGCCGGCGCAAACAACGATTGCGTTTTTGTATTTGTTGTTATATATTCCGTCCGCTTCGGAGGAGGAGATAGCGTTTCCGGGAGTGATATATGCGGATGCGTGCAAGATATATCTGTCGCGATCTACAAGCTCATTTGCAACGAGAATGCTCGTGTAAACGCTTTTGTACTTGTATACCATAACGGGGTATACGTTTGAGGATACTGTATAATTTGCGATTGCGGAAGCATTACGCACTGTTTCGTCAACGATTCTTGTATTTGATGATGCCAATGTTGCGGGAACTCCGCTTATTTGCACTCTGCGGTTCAGCTCATCCTTGAGGTAATTGTCGAGCGCGGCTTCGGTCGTGTCGGCTTCGACGAATTTTTCGATTACTTCATCGCTTACGTCGGATTCATATATTACACTGACATAGGATTTGATTGTTCTGCCGTTTTCTTGGCTTATAATCGCGATGTATACGTTTTCTTTTTCGTCCGCTAAAGCAACATCGTCAGAATCATCCTCAACTGTTGTTACATTATCAAGGGAAATATCGGAAAACTGATCATTGGGGAGGTATTTTTCGGTTGCTTCGTCATATACGGAATCAAGCTCGTTTTTCCAAGCGGAGCCTTCCTTTTCTACGGATATTGAGCCGTAAAGTCTTTCGTTGATCGCATCAACATCGAGATTTGAGCCGTACACGACTGTTATGCCATCAAGAGAAGTTCTTGAACGAAGAAATTCCGATTCGGACATAAACACGGCACTTTCGTATGTTGTGTTGCTTACGTCCATGGAAAGGGTGATTTCTTCCTCGGCTTTGAGGGCGGGAGTTAAGTTTTTTGTGCTGTTTTCTTCAAAATTTGCGGCGAAAACAAAGGAAAGAAGCAGGATGGAACAAACTAAGAGAAGCGAAAGCAAGATGGTCTTCGGGTGTTTCATGATGACTCTCCTTTGAAAATATAATATTAGGGATATACTCTCCCTACTGTAATTATATAGAATTGTTTTTAAGGTGTCAAGAGAAAACGCTGTGTTTACAAAATGAACTTTTACTTAAAACGGATACAAAGATCACCGCTCTAAAACAAAAAAACTCTCCGCTTTGAAAAAGCGGAGAGTTTTTATATGAAACTTACTTTGCAAGAACCTTTTTGAGCTGTACGAAGCGCGGGAGACCATCTTCCTTAACCATGCCCGTTTCGCCCTGGATGAGGGGGAGGCAGTAGTCAATGAAGTCTTTGGTTACACCGTTGCCTTCGGCGTTGATCCATTCGGTGGGAACCTTCTTTTCCGTGTTCGCAACGAGGGAAAGATCAAAGAGCTTGGGTTCGCAGTGGTAACCGTTTTCATCACGTGTGCATTCGAAGCCGACCATCTTATCTGTTTCGCCGGAAACAGCGGATTCAACAGCGACCTTACCGGACATAAAGGATTCTGCGATATCGGTGCCGGAAGCGCAGTGAGCAGCGCAACGCTGGAGCAGAGAAAGCTCGATGGGACGAACCTTTACGCCAAGCTCTGCCTTGATAACGTCTGTAAGACGTGCTGCGAGGCCGCCGAGCTGTGCGTGACCGAAACCGTCCGTGCCGGATGTCTTAGCTTCGGAAACGAAAGTGCCGTCTGCGTAGTGGATGCCTTCGGAAACGGCAACAAGGCAGTTCTTCTTTTCACCGTAAACACGCTTAACGTCTGCGATGAACTGCTCCATGCTGAAGTCAACTTCGGGGAGGTAGATGAGATCGGGACCGTCTCCCTTGATGTTTGCGCAAGCGGCAGCAGCGGTGAGCCAACCTGCATGACGGCCCATGCACTCGATAACGGTTACCATACCGGTGTCATATACCTTGGAGTCGCGGGAAACTTCCATGAATGAAGTTGCGATATACTTAGCTGCGGAAGCGAAGCCGGGGCAATGGTCTGTGCCTGCGAGGTCGTTGTCGATCGTTTTCGGAACGCCCATAACGCGGCACTCATAGCCTACGCGGTTCATGTATTTGGATATTTTATTACAGGTATCCATGGAGTCGTTACCGCCGTTGTAGAAGAAGTAACGTACATCGTATTTTTTGAAGATTTCGAGGATACGTTTGTAATCCGTATCGTCTACATCGGGGTCTGCGATTTTGTAGCGGCAGGAGCCGAGAGCGGAGGAGGGAGTATGAAGCATATTTGCAAGCTCTGCGGGATCTTCCTCGTCCATGATCATGAGGCGGTCGTCGAGAACGCCCTTGATACCGTTGCACGCGCCGTAAACGGTGGTGATGTTGGGATTTTCAAGACCTGTTTTGATAACGCCGTAAGCGGAGCAGTTGATGACGGAGGAAGGACCGCCGGACTGACCGATAATAAGTGCGCCTTTAAGTGTGGACATTGTTGTTATCTCCTTAATATTTAATCATTTTCAGCTTATAGCAGGGTAATTATAACACAGTTTTTGCCGTTCTTCAATTAAAACAGCAAAAATTCACAAGGTTTTATCAATTTTAATTCATTCTAACGCTGTAAAGCCCGAACCGAGAACCTCTTTTGCATCGGTAAGGATCATAAACGCATTGGGATCTATGCTGTTGACAACGGTTTTGACGGCGAAGATCTGATCACGCTT
>CAYWAD010000056.1:0-9080 GCA_964456045.1 uncultured Lachnospiraceae bacterium | reverse complement strand
TTGCAGTTGCCGATTTCGTAATTTTTCTCAAATTACTGTCTTATCAGCACACGCCCGAAGCGCGTCTTTTTTGCAGTCATAAACGGTATTTTATTTTTCGAGAGCTTCAAGATAGTCAGCAATGTCGTTTATTGTTACAAACTTTGAAAGCTGATCCTCCTCAAATACGATGTCAAACTTTTCTTCGCAGATCATGATAAGGTCTGCAAGCTCGATGGAATTGATGTTAAGATCCTTAACGAGTTCCGCATCGGGAGAAATAAGCTTTTCGTCAACATTGAGTTCATCAATAAGGATCTGTTTGAGCTGATTGTACATGAATAAAGAATCCTCCGATTTTGATTTTCTTTAATAGTTAAACATAACCGCCGACAAACGACAGTTATCGACAAAATTATTATATTGCAGGCGTTTGGTAAAGTCAATATCATATTTCGATTAAAATAAAAAAACGAACGGGAATATTTATCGTAAATTCATATTTACCGCTTGTAATAATCTCAAATGACAGCTATAATAGAATAAAACCTGCGGAAACGGAAAAACAGTATGAACGAAGATAATAAAAACATAAAAAAGATAGATAAACAAAAGCGCGGAATAATAATCGCCTTTTCCACTATGCTCGCTGTTGTGCTTATAGCCTATGTCATCGTGCCGGGCATATCAAAGCTTGCGAACTATATCGAAAGCAAGAAGGATGACGGCTACGCAAGCGACTATATGGACGATATAAAAAGTCTGTCCTTTTATCCCGCCGATTATAATGAGGATATTTTCGAAGATGAGGAATATATGGCGCTCAATCGCTATATTTCCTATACAAAAGGAAGTGATACATATACGATCACGGACGACGATTATTCGAAATACGATGTAACCGTCGGTTTTTTTGCCGAATATTTCAATTCCGTTATCAACGGCGAATACGAAAACTACGACGAATATTTTACGGACGAATATTTCGAAAACTGCTCCAATAAAACGCGCTTCACTCCGCAAAAGCTTTATGACATCAATATAAAATTCAAAAGCACAAAAGCCGTTGACGGCGCTACATCATATATATATTATGTGACATATAAAATATTCAAGAATAACGGAACCTTCCGTAACGATATTGAGAGCGATTCGTCTCGTCTTCTGGCATATGAACTCTATATTTATGAAGACGATACGATCCTGATAAACTATATCGGCAGAAATATTCCCACATATTGAAAATAAAAAGCACGTTTCGCTGAAACGTGCTTTTGTCTTTGTTAAAGAAGCTCTTTGTAAATCTCGCTCTTGCCGACTCCGCGATCGCGAGCAACTGCTTTTATTGCGTCCATCTTGCTCATTCCGTCCGAAATATACGCATCAACATGCTCGGAAATGCTCAGCTCGCGCCAGTCCTCTGCTTTGTCCGCCGCTTTTGCTCCGTGCAAAACGAGAACATATTCGCCTCGCGGCGCTTCGACTTCATAATGACGTACCGCTTCGGTAAGCGTCGTGCGGAGAATCTCCTCGTTGAACTTTGTCAGTTCGCGACATATCGCAATTCCGCGATCGCCGCCGCACGATTCGCAAAGCTCGTCCAGTGTCTTTTTCAAACGATGCGGAGCTTCGTACAGAATGACCGTTCTGCGTTCGCGCTTGCAGTCGTCAATGAGCGCGCGACGCGGCTTTTTCTCCGTCGGAAGAAAACCGATGAAAACAAAGCTTTGCGTAGACGCGGCAGACAGCGCAAGCGCCGTGATCGCAGCCGTCGCGCCTGGAACGGACGTGACCGTTACCCCGGCCTCCGCGCACAACCGAACCAGATCTTCACCCGGATCGCTGATCGCAGGCATGCCTGCATCCGTGCAAAGCGCGCAACTTTCGCCGGACTTCAAACGTGCAATAATCTTCTTGCCGGATTCGTACTTGTTTTCTTCGTAGTAGCTCGTCATCGGCTTGGAAATTCCAAGCGCGGCAAGCAGCTTTCCCGTCCGTCTCGTGTCCTCGGCGGCAACGAAATCGACCTCCGAAAGCACTTTTTTCGCTCTTTCCGAAAGGTCGGCGAGGTTGCCTATCGGAGTTCCGACGAGATACAGTACGCCGCTTAAAACTTTATTTTTTTCGTTTGTAAATTCAGATTCAAAATTGTTCACAGACTGTATTCCTCCGGAAATGTTCCGTTTTTGTAGATGTATTGAACGGCTTCGCTTTCTTTTCTGCCGTTCGTGTACATGCAGAGCGGTGGCGTAACGGTCAACCCCGGTTTGCCTCCACGCTTCGCCGCACACAATAAAAGCGAGGATGGGCTGTTTAAGTCGGGATGAATGTATGTCAAAAGCTTCGGCTCAAATCCGTTTTTGACCAGCGAGAAAAACAGCTCCGAAATCCGTTCCGAACGGTAAACAACGTAAAACATACCGCCGAACTTGCAGATTCTCGCCGCTGCCGCGCAAAAATCATCGATACCGCCGAAAACCTCGTGCCGCGCAATGTTTTTTTCGTCGCTGTCGTTGCCTCTGCCCGTGCCGGATTTCATATACGGCGGATTGGAAAACACAAAATCGAACTGACTGCCCACCGTAGCCTCGCTGATCTCGCGAATGTCGGCGCATTTTACGGTAATTCTTTCGGACATTTCGTTGTATTCAATGTTTCTGTCGATGATGTCGCAAAAACGCGGTTGAACCTCGTATGCCGTAACATGGTCTGACAGCCCGCGAGCGACAGCAAGCAGGGAAATGACACCCGTGCCGGCTCCGAGCTCCGCGGAACGCACCGTTTTTTTACCCTTGGGGCGCTTGATGTAAGCGGACAAAAGATATGCGTCCGTCGTGAACTTCAACCCGTCCTCGGATTCGATAAGCGTTACGCTGTCGTTTATTTTGTTGATTCTTTCGCCGTCGTTAACAATCATAAAAATACCTTTTTATAGGATAAGGGGAAGGGACCATTCGGCTCCTTCCCCTTTTTGAAATTATGTTTGATCTGATTATTCAGCTTCGGGAGCTTCAACAGGGCAAACGCCTGCGCAAGCGCCGCATTCGAGACATTTGTCAGCGTCGATTACGTACTTGCCGTCTTCCTCAGAAATAGCTTCAACGGGGCATTCAGCTTCGCAAGCGCCGCAACCGAGGCACTTTTCGGTATTGATCTTGTATGCCATCTTAAAAATCCTCCAAAATGATATTAATACGGATAAACGGATGGCGCTCCGTCGATCCACATCTTATTTTAGCACAAAAGTAGAAGATTGCAAGTGCTTTTACTAAATTTATTATAATTATTCCGATTTTTCTTCGGAATTTTTCTCGCGTTTGCGTCCGATAACGGTAACGTCGTCTCGCGAAAATATTTTCACGGGCGCCTCGTCCGAGTCTCCGAGTTTGACTTTGACGGACGCGAGCATCGGAAGCGCTTCAAGTACCGTGCCGATTCCGTCCGGTGTTTTGACCGTGGAATCAACGCGCGGAGTCAGCTTCAGCTCGGCGTCGTAAGCCTCGCATTCGTATCTCAGACAGCACATAAGTCTGCCGCAAGTGCCGGAAATCTTCGCGGAATTGAGCGAGAGATTTTGTTCTTTTGCCATACGGATCGAAACCTGATTGAAATCGTACAGGAAAGTCGAGCAGCAGAAAGGACGACCGCAAATTCCGAGGCCGCCAAGCATCTTAGCTTCGTCTCTGATTCCGATTTGACGAAGCTCGATTCGCGTGCGAAATACGGACGCGAGCGATTTGACAAGCTCTCTGAAGTCGATCCTTCCGTCGGCACAGAAGTAAAACGTAAGTTTACTGTTGTCAAATGAGTATTCGGCGTCGATAAGCTTCATTTCAAGACCGTGCTGAGCGATCTTTTCTTCACAAAGCTTGAAAGCCTCAGCCTCTTTTCTCACGTTTTCGTTGTGACGTTCAATGTCAGCCGGTGTAGCTATTCGCACAACGGGACGGAGCGGTGCAACGAGCGATTCGGGACGTTCCTTTTTGTTTGCGATGGATATAGTGCCGAACTCTATTCCGCGTGCCGTTTCAACGATTACGTCAAGTCCTTCCGGGCAAACGTAATCCATCGGTGCGAAATAGTAAATCTTGCCGTTTTCTTTGAAACGAACGCCTACAATGTCAACAAGCTTCGATTCGTCGTAAGGTTCTTCTTCTTTTACGGGAGCCTTGATGTCGTCTTCGTACCAATAATCGGGCACGGTGCGATAGTTGTTCTTTTCGGCCTGCTTGGGTGCTGACTTGGAAACTGTTTCCGCGACGGGTTCCGCGACGGGCGGCTTGCTTGCGTTTTTGTTTCGCGAGTGATTTTTATGACGGGATTTTTTCTGTGCCTCGTCCGCGCCGGTTTTTACCGCAGGCTCGTCGATCTGAATCGGGACTGCGGATGACTCCGATGCGTCGTTTTGAACGGGCTGAGCGTTTGCTTTCGGCGCCGACTTGCGACGTTTGTGGTAATAATGTTTATTGTTTTTCGGTGTTTTTGACTGTTCAGACATATAATTTCTCCGTGCCGATCAAGTCGGCTTTTTGCGATTATTTGTTTATCTGCTTTAGCTTAACGGCAAGCAAAAGCAGTGCGGATGTGAGCTGCGCGTTTGCGAAAACGTGCTTTTGAGTTTCGGTAACTGTGTCGATTGCAAGAGCAAGCTTTGCGGCTGAATAAGGCGCCGCCGCCTCGGATGCGGCTTCGGGGGATGTGAAAAATAACGTGTCACCCAAGCGAATTTTTTTAAAAACGAGCATGTCGCGAAGTGCGGTGAGCATGTCGTCAAGCAGAGCGACAACAAGCTCTCGCTTGAGTTTTTTTTGCCCCGAAATTGATATATAAGACTCCCCCTTGCCGGATAAAAGCTGCTTCAAAAATTCAAGCGCAACGGACTTTTCTTCAAGCCTGTCATGCAGCGTGTTGCCTTCGAGAAGTTTGAGCGCGCGACCTGCATTACCATTGGCACATACGGCAAGTTCCGCTTTTTCCGATTCGGAAAGACGCTTGTATTTTTCAGTCGCAGTACGGTTTTTTGAAATAAAATCCAAAAGCTCGGACTGCGTGACGGGCGAAAGCCTGAACGACGGCGCACGTGAACGTATCGTGTCCAAAAGCAGGGAAGCGTCACGGCACAAAAGCAGGTACGTGACGTAAGACGGCGGTTCCTCAAGCGAAAGCAAAAACGCGTTCTGCGCCTGCTCCGTCATTGTGTCCGCCCCCTCAATGATGTATATTTTTCTTTCCGCTTCGGACGGAATTATGTGTACGTCCGTGCGTAATGCGCGAATCACGTCAACTCCGATGGTGGCTTTGCCGTCCGAATTTATCATTTTCACGTCCGGATGCGATCCCGACGCAAGCTTTTTGCAAGCGGAACATTCTCCGCATGGTAGAGCCTTGGCGTCACCCTCGCAGATCAAGCTCGCCGCGAAGCATTCCGCAAACGAATGCTTTCCTATGCCCTCGGCGCCTTCAATGATGTACGCGTGAGAGAGTGAGCCTCTTTTTATCTCGGACTTGATGTGTTCAATAAGCGAGCGATTTCCGCAAACAGATGAAAAATCATGTCCGAACATAAGTCCTCCATATCAAAGCGCATTTTTTTACAAACTACATTATATCAAAGCTAAGCAAGCCTGTCAAGAGAACAAAAGCATGCCGAACGAACCGAAAAGCGAAAAAATGTAATATATCTTCATTTATATCGAACAAAATTAAAAAATATCTATTGACAAAAGAAAGCTTCTGATTTATAATAATCAATGCTGTCCTCGTATGAGGATGTTTTCTGCACGGAAACTTTGATTTTGCGATTTTGGAGGGGAAATGAAGCTCGATATAACTTCTGTCCTTGCCGGGAGAAACAAAAAATATAATTTTTCGTACGAAATAGACCTTTCAGGCGAGCAGTACCCAATACCTCCCGAAGGCATTACCCCGACCTCATCGATCAAAGTCGAAGGCTTAGTCAGTGATTCGGGAAGCTGTCTTTCTCTGTCGGCTTCGGCAACGCTTTGCTATGAAGCTCAGTGCGACCGATGCGCCGATAAGATCAACGGCGAAGTAACAGTGACACTTGAACGTATCATTGCGAACGCCGGGATCATCACAGCGGAGGACGGAGGAGATTACGTCATAGAAGAAGACGGAATCATAGACATAGATCTTGACCTTGTCGAAGAGATTATGCTCGGATTCCCGTCGCAGCTTCTGTGTCGCCCCGATTGCAAGGGAATATGCGCGAAATGCGGCTGTAATTTCAACTATGAAAGCTGCGATTGCGCTGAGCAGACCGAGATAGACCCACGCTGGCAGGTTCTCGCGAAGTTGCTCGAATCAACCGATGAAAATAAAAAATAATACAAGCGTTCAAACGAAAGTTTGGCGTATCTGAAGGAGGTAACACAAGATGGCAGTACCGAAGAGAAAAGTTTCTAAAGCTCGCAGAGACAAGAGACGTTCCAATAACAGCAAGCTCGTAGCTCCGAATATGGTTAAGTGCTCGAATTGCGGTGAATACAATCTTAATCACCGTGTATGCAAGGCTTGCGGTCACTACAACGGCGAAGAAATCATAAATAAAAACGAAGACGCTGCAAAGTAATAAGTCTTCCAAAACCGTTCTCGAAAAGGGGACACGGAAGTTTCCGTGTCCCCTTTAGTAGTATTTTCCAACGGAATGTTTTTCCTTGCGGTGGTTCACTCACTCGGCGAGCTGTCCGAAAGCGAAATGAAAGAGATCAAACTATTCGATACGCTCCCTGCCGAGCTTACATATCCGCAAACGTCACCGAAGCCGTATGCAGAAGCGAAAAAGTGCTGAAAGGAATACAAAAATGAAACTCATCATCAGCTTTTCCGGTCGCTCAAATGGCAACTGCGATCAGATTGCATCGTTTATTGCAACGCCTGAGGACGGTATCGTTCATTTCCGTGCATTAAATATCCACTCGTGCACTAATTGTGATTACGAATGCTTTGACGGAGAATGTAAATACAGAAATGACGATCTCTATGAGCTGTATGAAAGTATGCTGCGCTATGACAAGGTGATTTTGATCGTTCCGATGTATTGCGGGAATCCGTCATCGCTTTATTTTGTTTTCAACGAGCGTTGCCAAGACTATTTTATGCACAATGATACCTATGAGGCGATTCTGCAAAAGCTGTATATCATCGGCGTTTACGGCAAGCGGGAAACGAATCCGGATTTTATTCCGTGCCTTGAAAAATGGTTTGCCGATTCACCGTATAAAAAACGTGTATTGGAGATTGAACGGCATTTGTACGGGCAAAAATTGAATGATAATATTCTCGCCGCTGAAGAAGTGCAAAAGCGGATATTAGCTTTTTTGTGTGCGTGACATAAAGGAATCGAATAATGAAATTTGAATTTCTTTTTATATAAAAAACGAGTCGTTTTTTGATCAAAACGGCTCGTTTTTTGTTGTTTATTCTTCGTTTTCGAAAGCTTCCTGCTGCTCGTACATAAGCATAAGGCTTTCCTCAAGCTCGGTTTTCCTTGCGTCAAGCTCCGCGGCACGAACGTAATCCGTTGCGGCGGCACCGAAAAGCTCCGCGTCGATAGCCTCAATTTCATCCTCGGCGGCTTTGATGTCTGCGGCAAGCTTTTCTGCTGCACGCTGACGTTTGCGCTTTTCGGCGGCTTCCTTTTTTGAGGCGAGATACTTCTCCTTGCCGGATGAAACCTCCGTCTGTGAAGCTTTCTCAACCGAGGACGACGGCGAATCCTGACAATGCGCGATGTAGTCCGAATATCCGCCCTCCCAAACCTTTGAACCGACTTTTTCAAGCGGTAAAATGCGCGTCGCAAGCTTGTCTGTAAAATATCTGTCGTGCGAAACGGCAATTATGGTTCCGTCAAAGCCTGCAAGCGCATCTTCGAGAGCTTCACGAGACTGAATATCGAGATGGTTCGTCGGCTCGTCGAGTATCAAAAGATTTACGCGCGACAAAATGAGCTTGCAGAATGTGAGTCGCGCGCGCTCACCGCCGGACAAAACCGAGATCGGCTTTTCAATGTCGTCGCCGACGAAAAGGAAGCGAGCAAGTGCGTTGCGGACTTCGGTTTGTGTCAGTGACGGATATTCGCCCCATAATTCCTCGATTACGGTGTTTCTTTCGTCGAGATTTTGGTTTTCCTGATCGTAATATCCGATCTCAACGTTATATCCGTACTCTATAATTCCGTCGAGCGCATCTACGGAACCTGTCAAAAGCTTGATAAGCGTTGATTTTCCGCATCCGTTCGCGCCGCTTATGAACAGCCTGTCAAGGCGTTTTACATAAAACGAAAGCTCGCGGAACAGGAGATTTTCACCGTATGCCATCGTCAAACCGCGCACGTCGAGAACGTCGTTGCCGCTGCGTTCTGACACTTCAAGGCTGAATCTTATCGACTTCGGCAAGGCATCCGGTTTGTCAACAAACTTCATGTGCTCAAGATATTTCTCACGGCTGCGTATAGTGACGAAGTTATGCTCCTGTCCCCATCTGCGCTGTTGCTCGATAAAATCAAGCTGACGCTTGATCTCTTTTTGCTGCGTGGCGTAATGCTTTGCGGCAATTTCGCGATCACGGCGCTTTTGTTCGGCGTAGCCGGAGTAGGAAGCGTTGTAAAGTTTGGATTTTCGATGTTCTATTTCGAGCGTCTTGTTCGTGACACGATCGAGAAAATATCTGTCGTGCGAGACAACTATGACGGTTTTTTTGTAGCCGAAAAGGAAGCTTTCTAGCCATGACAGGGAATCGATGTCAAGATGGTTTGTAGGCTCGTCGAGGATGAGTATGTCAGGTTCGGAAAGCAAAAGGCGCACGAGTGCGAGGCGCGTCCGCTGACCTCCCGAAAGTGCAGACGGCGAAAGCGCATGATAGCTTTCGTCAAAGCCCAGACGCGACAAAATAGACACACATCGAGACTTGTAATAAAGACCGCCGTTTTCCGTGTAAAATTTGTTTACGTAATCGTGCTCTTTCAGTACGCGGCCATATTCGACGGAATCCGGGTCAAGCTCTGTCAAATTGCGCTCAAGCTCGTAAAGACGTGCTTCCGCTTCGCAAATCTTCGGAAACGCGCCGTACATTTGTGAAAG
>CAYWAD010000055.1:0-9094 GCA_964456045.1 uncultured Lachnospiraceae bacterium | reverse complement strand
AAATTTCGCTCATCATCGGTAAGGTATAAATGATATTTTCTCATATAAAAATCACTTCCGCATTCACGATTTCTATTGCTCGGTTACGGATATTATTCATCTTTCGAACCCATTCCATAGGCGAATTTTCTTTCAACTTTTCCGTAACACATTCTTTTTCGGCAAGTGATTTTACCGTCTGCTCAAACAGTTTTTGTGCTTGAATTCCAATGTCCGCAAGGTAACTGTCAAGCATTCCGGCGGTCAGTAAATTAAAATATCTAACCCGATGATGTTCTTTGAGATACCGTCTGTGTCGCCAAACACCTATGCCTGCCGTTTGAGTTTCATTGCCAACCGTCAAATTCGGCAAAACATAATCTCCTACTTGTCGGTATGTACCGCTCATTCTTTCGTACTGTGTCATTGTTTTGACCTCCGTTAATTTATTTTCCGATGCAGCGTTCAGCAAACTGAAGCATTGCATAACAGAACTTTTCAAACGGTGTCAATGATGTATGTAACGTGTCGCCTTCGCGTATACGCATTGTTCTTCTTATTTCCTTCGGTATAACAACTCGTCCGAGGTCGTCGATTCGACGCACAATTCCTGTTGCTTTCATTTATTTATGATCTCCTTTATTACCGTTACAAAATATCAAATTGTAATATTAGGATGTGTATTTTCAGGGGAATTATGCAAATGAAATGCCGTATGGGAAAATTTTTGCATTTTCCGAAGTTGCCGCAGCGATATTTTTGTCATCAACCGCAGCAAACAAAAAAGGTGCCGATGCGAAACGCATCGGCATCTTTTGCAATCGATTATGATCAAAGAATATATCCCTTAAGCACCTTCATCGTGTTCCAAACGCCGTCTATATGACTGCGCTCATAACCGTGACTTGCGTACACGCCGGCACCGATCAAGCCGTGACGAATATCGTAACCGGCACGGAGCGTGGACTCAACATCGGAGCCGTAGTAGGGGTAAACATCGACGGAATAATCCGCTTCTTCGCGCTTTGCGGCGTCGATCAGCTTACCGACAACGTTATAGCTGTACGGACCGCCCGAATCCTTAGCACAGATCGAGACTTTTTTCTCCGTGCAGGAAAGTCCGTAGCCGACGCAGCCCATATCGACGGAGATAGACTCCGTAACACCTGTGGGGACGGAGCAGGATCCACCGTGACCGACCTCCTCATAAACGGTTACATGAACGTAAACACGTCTTTTTGGGGTGATATTTTCGTCCTTCAAGTACTTGGCAAAGCCCAAAATTATGCCGACAGAAAGTTTATCGTCGAGGAAACGGCTCTTTATGTATCCGCTTTTTGTGACCTTTGTTCGCGGATCGAAGCACACAATGTCTCCGACTTCGATGCCGAGCTCACGCGCGTCGGACGCGGATTTAACGTCTTCGTCGAGCACGACTTCCGTTGTGTCAAAAGTTCTGTTTGTGGAGCCGTAGTTGCCATTAACGTGGATGGAAGCATTACAAAGCTGCATGGTGCCTTCGTAGACATTGCCGCCGCGAGTATATACTCGAACATTTTCGGTTTCGCCGTTTTCCGCGCGCATACCGCCGAGAGGTGTGAGTTTGAGACGACCGTCGCCCTTTATGTCCGCGACCATACCGCCGAGAGTGTCCGTATGCGCCTGCAAAAGAAGCGCGTCGTTTTCGTCTTCACCGCCCAAATCTATTATAACACTTCCCTTTTTCGTGAATTTCGCTTCAAAACCAAGCGATTCAAACGCGGACTTTACCCATTCCGCCGCTTTTTCGGTAAATCCGGAGGGGCTGTCTATCGCGAGAAGCTCGCAGGCCTTTTCCGTTGCATATTTTGCGTATTCGTAAGTCATAATATAGCTCCTGTTTCAAGGTTATTTTCAAATAGCATTGTAACACAGACGGCTATGTTTTTCAACTGTTTTCCACACGAAAAATCGCCTTTGACACATTCGATACGGAATATGCCAAAAGCGATTTTTGCAAATTTTATTCGTCCGTTGCGTTTCCGGCAGGGATTTCAAAATACTCCTCCGGATTGACGGAAACTCCGCCGATTTTCAGCTCAAAATGAAGATGCGGCTCCTCCGCCGTTTCCATAAGCGCGCTTTCGCCGATCGCGCCGATCGGGTCACCGGCTTTAACCGAATCGCCTGCGGAAAGCGAATTGATTACCTCCGCGGACAGGTTCTTATAATAGCTCACCGCGTCACCCTCGTGCACAATTGAAACGCAATAACCCCATATCGGGTCCTCATACACGGACTTTACAATTCCGTCTGCGGCGGCGATAACAAGATCACCAAGCTCGCCCGAAATGTCAATTCCGCTGTGCGTTCTGTAATCGTCCATGGTGAGCGAATAAACAAGCACCGTTTCGCTGTGTGATTTCGCAACACTTCCCCTTGCGGGCGCAACAAATTCGGGCAATGTCGGCTCCGCCATTACCTCGCTTTCGCTTGTGCCGTCTGCGGATACGTTCTTGGTTTCTTCGTCGTTTTTCGGTTCGTCCGCGGCATCCTCGGACTTGGACGATTCCGGTGTACGTGACGTATCCGGCTTGTTTTCGCTCGTTATCGGAGCTTTGGAGGATTCCGATTCGGCTACGGTGTCAACAGGCGGTGTCTGATCGTCACCGCGACGACGCGTCGCTATGCCGGTAACTATGATTATCACGGAAATTACCGTAACAACAAGGACGAGTGCCGCGCAGATAAGCTTTGTTTCGTTATTTTTCTTTTTCATAACTCAGAAAAAATATCTCCTTAAATGTACTTTGCAAGTTTATTTTTGCCCGAAACGGATAAATTATTCATCGTGCGCTTTTTTTGTTTATTTTTATTCGTTGACGCACGCGCCGCTTGATGATATAATATATGGATGAAGTAATATATTAGGACAAAATCGGAGGTAAACCATGCTGACAGTCAACAATGCTTGCGTTATGAATATTGAAGGCGCTATACGCGGCGCACGCAACCCCATGAACAGCTGGAAAAGATCGGACAGCTACTATGATGAAAACGGAAATTACATACTCGGTCCTAACGATCTCGATCTCGCGTCCCGTCTTTGCAACGCAGGATCGGACCACAGAAAGTTTTTACGTCAAATTTTCGTATCGGTCGATATAAACGCGCCCATTTATTGGTGGAAGGAATTCGACACATACAAAGTCGGTACCGTTGCCAACTCAACATCCACAATGCACAAGATCCATTCAAAAGAATTCTCTCGCGACGATTTCTCCTGTGACAAATGCTCCGACGAAGCGCTCGCGGCGCTTGATACCATGATCGCATATCTCGAAAAAGCGAGACTTGCGTTTGTCGAGACCAAGGACAAGCAGCATTGGCACGACATAATTCAGCTGCTCCCCTCGTCGTATAATCAGCTTCGCACCGTGACACTCAACTACGAAACTCTCATTAATATATATTATGCGCGCAGGAATCATAAGTTAGATGAATGGCACGTCCTTTGCGACTGGATTCTCTCACTTCCCTATGCTTCCGAGCTGATCGCGTTCAAAGACAAAGAAAACGGGTGAAAACCCGTTTTTTCTTTTTCTTGCGCCCGTAAATGACAAAATATATTTTTATTCATGTTTGCTTTCGTAAAATCAAACAAAATCGGGGGCAAATCTTTGTGCAACTTTTTAATCGCCAAGCTATTGCTTGTTCTTCCAAATTATGGTATTATATATCCGTCAATAACATTACCAGTGAGGAAGTAAAAATGGAACATAATGTAAAGATACTCATAGCAGATGAAAACTCGGAAGCAAGAAAAAGATGCAAGGACGCACTCGTAAGTCACGGTTTTTCCGGCGTTGAAGAAGCATATAACGGAGAGGATGCCCTTTTGAAGATAAACCGTTCTCACCCGGACGTGGTGATTGCGGACATTTGGCTTTCAAAGCTTGACGGAATCGGTCTCATCCGAAATTGCAATTCAGGCATGCTGAGCGGCAAAAAGCCGATCTTCATCATACTTTCGATCGTATCTAATCAGAACATTCTTTTGGACGCAATGAACGCGGGAGCGTCGCTTTGCCTTTTGAAGCCGCTCGATTACGGCAGCTTGATAAGTCACATTGAGACCTTAACCGCACAGCGTCCCGTTTCGACGAAGTCCGTTTCCGTGCCTAACCGCACCGAGCTTGACATAGAAACGCAAGTGACGCAAATCATACATCAAATCGGCGTTCCGGCGCACATAAAAGGGTATCAGTATCTTAGGACGGCAATTTTGATGACGATCGCGGACAGCGATATCATCAATTCAGTCACAAAGGTGCTTTATCCATCCGTCGCGAAGAAATATTCAACGACAACGTCGCGCGTTGAGCGTGCGATACGTCACGCAATCGAGGTTGCTTGGGACAGAGGCGACGTCGATACGTTGAATTCCTACTTCGGCTACACGATACAAAACACTCGCGGTAAGCCCACAAATTCGGAATTTATCGCGATGATTGCAGACAATCTGCGGCTGAAGCTGAAAATGTACAATTAACAAAACAGGCGTGATGAAAATCACGCCTGTTTTTCATATTATTTCGCTTTTTTCGCGAGTAACGTTTTTTATAAAGCGACCGCGACGCACACGCACGTGACAAACGGTAGCTTTGATCAATTCGGAGGATTTCATAAGCAAAATCACGCTCCAAACGGGCAAATGAAGTATGTTCGCTCCCAAAAAAGCGAGAGGAATCGATACACACCAAAGCGACAGCGATTCCGAAACGAAGCAGAATACCGTATCAGCCGCACTTCTGAGCGCACCTACGATTGCAATCGCCGAAGTTGCAGTAAAGACCTGCACCGTCGCCGTCACGTTCAACATCTCAACGGCAATCCGATGCGTTTCCGGTTCCATATTGTATATCGCAAGGATCGGGTATTTTATGATGAGAATAATAATCGTTCCGACAAAACCACAGATAACGCCGAGAAGCTGGAAAGTGTTCGCGCGTTCCTTGGCTTTTTCCATGTCCCCCTCTCCGATTGCGTTGCCGACAAGCACCGCCGCGCCGCCTGCCACGCCCCAGATCGCGAGAATCGAAAGCGAACTGACTATATCGTTGATCGCGTATGCCGCAACCGCATCTCCGGACGCATACGAAATGTGCCCGATTATGCTTGCCTGCACCGCAACCGCAAGCGACCACGACGCCTCGTTAAAGAACACTGGCAAGCCGTAACGCAAAAAGTCGCGGAAAAGCGTGTTGCTTCTGAGAAAAAGATGCTTAAACCTGTATTTAACATCGTTTTCAATGAAGAACGTATAGACAACCATTATCGCAAACTCCAAAAGTCTCGATATGAGCGTTGCAATAGCTGCGCCCTTTATGCCCATCGGCTCAAAACCGAGATGACCGAAAATAAGCACCCAGTTTCCGAAGATATTAACAAACAGTGACGTAACGGATGTGACAACACTTATGTTCACTTTTGCGACGGTTCTGAGCATACATTGAAGCGTGTACGATATTCCGAAGAACACATACGCCCAGCCGATGACGGACAGGTACTCCGCACCGGCGGCAATTGTCTCCGCTTTGTTTGTGAAAAGGGACATAACCCATTCGGGGAACACCAAAACCGCAAACGCAAAGCCGAAAGTCAGCGCTATCGCACACTTCAAAACGATCGAAAAGACGGTTCTGATCGCGTTATAGTCACCCTTGCCGTAATATTGCGTGCAAAGAACAGATGTACCACCGGAAAGTCCAAAGCAGAGCGTCGTCATCAGCGAAAACGGCTGATTCGCAAGCGACGACGCAGACAAAAGCAATCCTGTTGTATCCGCTCGTCCGAGCATGAGCGTATCCGCGACGCTGACGGCAAGCGTAATCATATTTTGGAATGCAATCGGTAAGCCGATCGTAAGCACGGCTTTGTAAAAATCGGGGTCTTTAACTATTTTTCCGAACAATTTCGTTTTCATTTGCTCCTCCTTGACCTCAAATGAGCAAGCTTCAAAATCGCGATGTCGGTTTTGGCATCGTTGAATCCCTCTCCAAGCGCTTTATCGAGTGCCTCGGCAAACGGCATTCTGATTACGTCAAGATATTCTCCGGAATCAAGCTCCTGCTCGCCGAAGGTAAGCCCTTCCGCCGCGTAAATGTAGAGTTTTTCCGTTGTGTATCCGGGCGAAACATAAACCCAACCGATCGGATAAATGCGCTCGGCAACGGCGCCGGTTTCCTCTCGAAGCTCGCGTGCAACGGCATCAGTCGGATCTTCGTCTTTTTCAAGCTTGCCGGCGGGAATCTCCGTCATAAATTTGCCGACAGCATAGCGATACTGATGCACGAGCAATATTTCATCCCAATCCGTAACGGCGATAACGGCGGCTCCTCCGCTATGCTCAACCACCTCACGAACGGAAAGATCTCCTCCTGCGTCTTCGATTTCGTCACGGCGAAGATTCAAAATCCTACCGCAAAAAACATAATTTTCTTTTATTGTTTTTTCGATCTTATCCATAATTCTCACTTTTTATAAGCCTTCAAGGTTACAATTTCGAAGCTTCCGACGGGAACGGAAACTTCCCTGCCGTCAAGCGTAAGCTCATAAAGGTCGTTTTCTTCCATATCGCAAACGCACGCTTTCACCGCATCAAATCCAAGCTTGACTTTAGCGGTCGAATGCATATTATATGCATCGTAAAGACGGATGATTACGGCGTTTTCGTCATCTTCCGCAGCCTTAACGGCTTCGATTATCACGTTCTTTTTGTTCGTTTCCGCAAGCGCGAAGCTTTCGGGAGCGTTTCCGGTTCCGTTCGGCTTCACCGCCGCAAGCGGTCTTGCCAACAAATACGCGGACTCGATAACACCCACATCCCTGAAATCGCCCTCGTGCGGCAGAATAACGTAAGCAAATTCGTGAACACCCTGATCCGCTTCCGGATTCGGATGCGTTGCACACTTGAGGAGCGTAAGCGCAAGCTCCGTGCCGGCGCAGGAATATCCGTATTTATAGTCATTCAAAAGGCTGACGCCGTAACCGTGCTCGGAAACGTCGGCGTATTTGTGAGCACAAACCTCAAATTTCGCCGCGTCCCAGCTTGTGTTTTCGTGCGTCGGTCGCGTAACGTGACCGTATTGAATTTCGTAAGTTGCCTTGTCTGCGTTAACCGCGATCGGGAAATACGCTTTAAGCAGCGTATGACGTTCGTGCCAATCTATATGATTTTGCACCTTGATCGCCTTATCATACGGAGACATCGTGATCGTCTGCGTGATTACCGAATTTTCGTACTTTCTTACAATTCTGACACCGGCGGACGCTCCGAGGTCAACTTCGCAAACGTCGCTGACATCCGTTACGCGATACGCCTTTTCCTTGT
Organism: uncultured Lachnospiraceae bacterium; assembly: GCA_964456045.1. Taxonomy (GTDB): domain Bacteria; phylum Bacillota; class Clostridia; order Oscillospirales; family CAG-272; genus DTU064. The sequence continues at coordinate 1,743 of CAYWAD010000055.1, read as the reverse complement.
AGTAATTAGTAATTTCCCAAGCATCGTACGCGCGAGGGAAATCCTCATGCGCCATAAGTCTGTTGCCTATGCCGCTAAGCACTTCTCTGCCGGCAGTCTTATCGTAAACGGATGATATTTCCCAATCGGAGTTAAATTCGATCTTAACATACTGATTTTCGAGAATTCTGTGTGAAACATCAACAGTTGCGCCGCTGTGACCGATTTTAGGTGTAACAACAGCATATCCCTTAGACGGAATATCGCTTACGTACACGGTTTTACCGTTGTAATCCACAAGTCCCGACGCCGCAAATCCGTTTTGATTGAAAACGAGCAGTTTTTCGGAGTCGGATTTGATCATGGAAGCGATTTTTTTGCGAATGGAGGAAACGATATCCTCACCGTTTGCAATAATGTCGGCATATATAATGTCACTGTCATCGTACACGGGTTTGATCGAAGAACCGGGCAAAACGTCGTGGAACTGACAAAGCATTATCTTTTCCCAGCCATTCATCAAACGTGCTTTGGGATATTCGGTTCCCGTTAAAACACCGTCAATAACAGACAGCGCCTCTGCGTTCATATAAAGATTTTCCGAATAACGGTTGTTTTTCTTGTTTTTCGCAATTGAAGTATACGTTCCGCGGTGGAATTCGAGATAAAGCTCACCCACCCAGCTCGGAAGTTTGCCCGTTTTGCGTGCGTTTTCCTCAAGTCTGTCAAGGAAATCTCCGACAAATGTCTGCGTAACGGTAGGGCAAGGGCCGATACCTCTTGACATACGCTTACCGTATTCGAGCATATCCACAGTCGGACCGCCGCCTCCGTCTCCGAATCCGAACGGATTCATTGCCTCGTGCGTAAGCTCCTTATCCTGCATACGGTTCCACGTACCCATTATATAGGACGGCGTGATCGACGAATTGTATGTCGTATATCGCTTGATACCGCTTTCGGGGAGATGCTGAGATGTGATGAAATACGAGAAAATCTTTGTTCCGTCTATTCCCTGCCAATCAAAAACATCATGCGGCAAGAGATTCGTCTCGTTCCAGCTGATTTTTGACGTAACGAAACGATCGACATTGCATTTTCTGAGTATCTGCGGCAATGCGGCGGAATAGCCGAACACGTCCGGCAACCACAAGACATGAGATTCAACGCCGAATTCGTCGCGGAAGAAGCGTTTTCCGTACACGAGCTGCCTAATCAAAGCTTCGCCGCCCGTGAGGTTTGTGTCCGCTTCTACCCACATCGCGCCCTCAACCTCCCAGCGTCCCTCTTTAACAAGCTTTTTAACTTCGGCATACGTTTCGGGAGCGTCCTCTTTGAGATATTTATAAAGCTGAGGCTGACTTGACATAAATTTGTATTCGGGGTAGCGCTTCATCAGCTCAACAACAGTAGAAAAGCTTCGCTGCACCTTTTCGCGAGTTTGTGCGAAGGTCCAAAGCCACGCAACATCAATGTGAGTATGACCGATCGAGGCAATGTTCGGGTGATCTTCCGACTTTTCGGAGAAGATTTTACCGTAGACCTCATCCGCAAGGAAAGAACGAGCCGCTTTAACGGACGCGATAAAATCCTCGCCGCCCGGCATACGCCAATCGAGCAAATTGAGCGCATCGTTCAATGCATCTCGGATCATGACGTAATCCTTGGTGTTTCTGTCCAAAAGCGTCAAAACATCAAACGGCACTTTAATATCGTAATAAAGCCCCGTAACCTCGTCATCTCTTACGATGAGTTTCGGATCGA
>CAYWAD010000054.1:0-9322 GCA_964456045.1 uncultured Lachnospiraceae bacterium | reverse complement strand
ATGACGTAGGAACGCTTACAAAGGATGAGCTTGTCACTTTCGTTAAGCTGCTTGCTCCGTTCGCACCGCACATCGCAGAGGAAATCTATTCGTCTCTCGGCGGAGATGGTTTTGTTTCTGTTGCGGCTTGGCCCGAATACGACGAATCGAAAACGGTTGATGCAACCGTTGAGATCGCGCTTCAGGTCAACGGTAAGCTTCGCGGAACCGCTATGGTTGCTAAGGATGCCGTAAAGGATGACGTGATCGCGCTTGCCAAAAACGATGCGAGAATTTCCGCTTTGATTGAGGGAAAAAACATCGTAAAAGAAATTTACGTTCCCGGCAGAATCGTGAATATTGTTGTAAAATGAGAAAATGAGGAGTATATTTTGTATACTCCTCGTTTTTTATCCAAAAAAATGCCATTTCAAATGAAATAATTTATTGATATATTCGGTAAAATATAGTATAATGTATTATAACAAAGTGTTCATAAAGAGGATGTAAGTACGTTATGGCAAAAACAAGTAAAGCAAAAGCTTCCGGCAAAACCAAAAGTATTGTTTCGGCTCAATCGTTTTCTGAATCGCACATCTACTATTTTCATCAGGGCACTGATTTCGGTGTGTATGAATTTCTCGGATGTCACCGTGAGGGGGACGCGTATGTTTTCAGGACGTGGGCGCCTCGCGCCGACGCAGTTTATCTTTCCGGAGATTTTAATTTCTGGGGTTACGATCTGCCGCTGACAAAAATCAGCGAAGGCGGCGTTTGGGAGATCAAATATAAACCCGATTTTCCCATATCCGAAATGGCGTACAAATATACTATCGTATCGGACGGTAATGAAACAAAAAAATGCGATCCTTATGCGGTGTATAACGAAACTCGAATGAAAACCGCATCTCGCGTCTATGAGTTGCCCGATTTCAAATGGCACGATTCCGCATGGCTTTCGGAACGCGGAAATATGATTTGGGGAAAGGGAACTTTCTATTCCGCTCCGATGAATATATATGAAATGAATCTCGGTTCGTGGCGTACCAAAAACGGCGAAACGACAAAAGATAACGATGACGCTTATCTGAACTATCGCGAAATCGCGGATTTGCTTGTGCCGTATATCACGGAAATGGGCTATACTCACGTTGAGCTTATGCCTGTCGCGGAGCATCCGTTTGACGGCTCTTGGGGCTATCAGGTATGCGGATATTATGCTCCCACGTCGCGCTTCGGTCGTCCCGAAGACTTTATGTATTTCGTTGATAAGCTTCATTCTCACGGTATCGGCATTATAATGGACTGGGTGCCGGCTCATTTCCCGAAGGACGAACACGGTCTTTACGAATTTGACGGTCATCCGACTTACGAATATCAGGGCAAGGACAGAATGGAGCATCCCGTTTGGGGAACACGCTTCTTCGATTTGGGGCGCCCCGAAGTTCAAAGCTTCCTCATTTCAAACGCACTTTATTGGGCGCGTAAATATCATATAGACGGTATTAGAGTCGATGCAGTCGCAGCTATGCTGTATCTTGATTTTGACAGGATGCCCGGCGATTGGGTGCCGAATGTGTACGGTGAAAATAAGAATCTCGAAGCAATTGCGTTCTTGCGTAAGCTTAACGATACGGTTCACGCGGAGTTCCCGGATGTTATGATGATCGCAGAGGAATCCACCTCATGGCCGCTTATTACGCAGTCTCCCGCTATCGGCGGTCTTGGCTTCAATTTCAAGTGGAATATGGGCTGGTCAAACGATATGTTCGATTACATATCCTGCGACCCGCTTTACCGTTCGGGGTGCCACAATAAGCTTACATTCCCGATGATGTACGCGTATTCCGAAAATTTTGTGCTTTCGGTTTCGCATGATGAGGTTGTGCACGGTAAAAAGTCGCTTCTGGACAAGCAGTTCGGCTCGTATGACGATAAATTTAACGGAATGAGAGCGTTTTTGACGCATATGATGACTTTCCCCGGCAAAAAGCTGATGTTTATGGGGCAAGAATTCGGTCAGTTCCGTGAGTGGGATTATGAAAATCAGCTCGAATGGTTTATGCTTGATTACGATAAGCACAGTAAGCTGAAAAAGTTTGTCGCCGCGATCAATCATTTGTATCTGTCAACTCCGGAACTTTGGGAGGTGGACGGAAGCTGGGACGGCTTTGAATGGCTGACTGCCGACGACGCGGCTCACAATGTTATCGCGTATAAACGTCGAGACATGAAGGGAAGTGAAGTTATAGCTGTTATAAATTATTCCGGCGCGGAATGGAAAAAATATAAAATTCCCGTTCTCGTAGGCGGAAAATATGATGTTCTTATCAACAGTGCGTGGGCTTGCTTCGGCGGAGATCGCAAAAAGCTCAGCACAGTTACGGCGCGTGAAGAACCTAAGTCAAAAACAAAGGATAAAGCCGAAAAGTTTGCTCTTTCGTTGACTTTACCGCCGCTCTCCGGAATCATTCTTAAAAAACAATAACAATTTATCCGTAAAAAATAATATTGAGGAGAAATTTTTTATGTACAAAAAAAAGGAATGTGTCGCTATGCTTCTTGCCGGCGGCCAAGGCAGCAGACTTTACACTCTTACGGAGACAACCGCTAAACCTGCGGTGCAGTTCGGCGGTAAGTACCGTATCATCGATTTTCCCATGTCCAACTGTGTTAATTCCGGAATAGACACCGTCGGAGTGCTTACGCAGTATCAACCTTTAGTCCTCAATGAATACATAGGTAACGGTCAGCCGTGGGACCTTGACCGCAACACGGGCGGCGTTATGGTTCTTCCTCCTTATCAGGGAAAAACTTCGTCGGATTGGTATCGCGGTACGGCTAATGCTATCTATCAAAACCTCGCTTTTATTGAGCGTTACGATCCCGATTATGTGCTAATCCTTTCCGGTGACCACATATACAAAATGAACTACGATGAAATGCTCTCCGAGCATAAGAAAAATAACGCGGATGCTACAATCGCGGTGCTTGAAGTACCGATCGAGGAGGCATCGCGATTCGGCATCCTTAATACGGATGAAAACGGTCAAATCTACGAATTCGAAGAAAAGCCGAAGCATCCGAAAAGCACAAAAGCGTCCATGGGTATCTATATTTTCAGCCGTGAGGCTCTTGCTGATTATTTGAGACGCGACGAACTTAATCCCAAATCGTCCAACGACTTCGGTAAGGATATTATCCCCGCAATGCTCAACGACGGAAAGAAGATGTTTACATATCCTTTCCGCGGCTATTGGAAGGATGTCGGAACTATCCAGTCGCTTTGGGAAGCAAATATGGATCTTCTCGGCGAAGAACCAGAATTTGTTATCAATGACCGTGAGTGGAGAATATATTCGAGAAACAATGCGGAACCGCCGCATTTTATCGGCGAAAATGCAGACGTGAAAAATTCGCTTATCACGGAAGGCTGCGAAATTTACGGTGTTGTTGAAAATTCCGTGCTCTCCGGTGGTGTTATTGTTGAAGCCGGCGCGTATGTTAAGGATTCTGTTATTATGACCGGTACGAGAATCGGCTCAGGCAGCGTTGTTAATTACAGCATTATTGACAGCGATGTCGTTGTTGGCGAAAACTGCTCCATCGGCAGACCGAAGGATGTTGCCGAAGGAATTACTCTTATAGGCGCGGCAATAGAGCTTACAGAGGGAACCGTTGTTCCCGCAGGCGCGATGATAAGCGCATCCGAAAAGTAAATTTTTGAGTAAAATACTTAAAAAGAAAGAGGAACGATATGTCTGCTACAGGAATTATTTTTTCTAATATACACGATGCCAACATTTCCGAGCTTACCCGCCTGCGTACACTTGCCTCCGTTCCGTTCGGTTGCAGATACAGGCTTATAGACTTTACTCTCTCGAATATGGTTAACTCCGGCATCAAAAACGTAAATGTTATAACACATTACAATTACCATTCGCTGATGGACCACATCGGAAGCGGTAAGGACTGGGACCTCGCGAGAGCGCGCGGTGGTATCAAAATTTTGCCGCCGTTTGTTGCCGCTTTTGCGAACAACGTCAACGCTCTTTATCAGACTCGCCTTGAAGCGCTCAAGAGCATCAACGATGCAATTTCTCATATACAGGACGAATATGTCGTTATGTCGGACTGTGACGTAATCTGCAATATCGACCTTAACGATATTATCGACGATCATATCAATAGCGGTGCAGACATGACGATCGCGGTAAAGCGTATGACGCTCACGCCCGAACAGGCGAAGATAAACACGCTCCTTGAATCGGACGAAAACGGCGTTATTACCGATATTATCTCGTATCCGACCAACTTCTCCGGCGAAGCCGATGTATCACTCAATATCGTCGTTATGAGTCGTACTTACCTGCAAACAATGGTGCTCGATTCAATCGCACATAACTACGTAAGTATGAATCGCGACATCATCGGACGCAATATCGGCCATGCCAACTTCAGAGTTTACAGATATGACGGCTATTTCGCCGAGATTTCTTCGCTTTCCGATTATTTCATGCATTCGATGACGCTTATAGAGAACCCCGAAGTGCGCAAGGCTCTGTTCCATGAAAAGAACAGACCTATTTATACCAAGGTCAGAAATTCGCCTCCTGCCAAGTACATAGGAAACGCAACGGTTAAAAATTCGCTCATTGCGGATGGTTGTGTTATCGAAGGTCATGTTGAAAATTCGATCCTTTTCAGAGGCGTCAAAGTCGGTAAAAACACAGTGATCAAAAATTCCATTTTGTTCCAGGATACCTTTACCGGCGAAAACGTGTCGCTTAATTACGTCTTGACGGATAAAGACGTGGTTATTCGCGACGGCGTTGCGCTTTCCGGCGCGCAATCGATGCCCATTTACGTTGCCAAGGGCAAAATGATCTGATTCGGACGGAGATTCCGTCGTTAAAACAAAGGAAAGGGAAAAAGTATGAAGATATTATATGCAGCTTCCGAAGCGGTTCCGTTTGCGGCAACAGGTGGTTTGGGTGATGTTCTCGGCGCTTTGCCGGCAGCACTGAAGGCTAAATATCCCGACAGCGACATCAGAGTGGTTCTCCCACTTTACGGGATGCTTTCGTCCTCCGCTAAGGAAAAACTTACATTTGTAAAGAATACTGAGGTTATGCTTGCTTGGCGTATGCAATATTGCGGTATATTTACGGCAGAAAATCTCGGAGTTACTTTTTATTTCATTGATAATGACTATTATTTCAATCGTCCGTCTCTTTACGGAAGCTATGATGACGGTGAAAGATTCGCTTTCTTTGGAAAAGCGGTCCTGGAGCTTATGGACAGAATGAATTTCTTCCCGGATGTGCTCCACTGTAACGATTGGCAAAGTGCGTCGGCGGTTATTTATCTCAAAACAATGTTTGCGGCAGATGAAAGGTATCGCAACATCAAAGCGGTTTATACGATCCATAATATCGAATATCAGGGCGTTTACGGAACGGAAACTCTCGGTGATATTTTCGGTTTGGGACCGAACATTCGCGGAATTGTCGAATATGATAATGATATAAACCTCACAAAGGGCGCAATTGTTTGTGCCGATGCAGTTACAACGGTTTCACCCACATACGCACAGCAGATTCAAAGTGAATTTTATTCGCACGGGCTGTATCATGTCCTCAGATTGTATCGTGAAAAGGTTTCGGGAATAATTAACGGAATCGACACCGATCTTTATAATCCCGAAAAGGATACGATCCTTGCGAAAAATTATTCCGCAAAGGCGTATTCCGGTAAGCGTGTTTGTAAGGCGGATCTCCAGCGATTGCTCGGACTTCCGGAATCACCGGACACGCCGATTGTCGCCATGATCACAAGACTTGCAAAGCACAAGGGAATAGATCTTGTTGAGCGAGTTATAGAGGAATATCTTTGCGATGACGTTCAGTTTGTTATTTTGGGCACGGGTGAGCATGAATACGAAGCGTATTTCTCCGAGCTTGCACGCAGATACCCGGCAAAGGTTTCCGCTCAGATCAAATTCAATCGTGAGCTTTCCAAGAAAATTTACGCCGGCGCGGATATGTTCCTTATGCCTTCGCAGAGCGAGCCTTGCGGTCTCTCGCAGATGATCGCGTCGCGTTACGGTGCTGTTCCGATTGTTCGCGAAACGGGCGGATTGTACGATACGATCAAGCCGTACAACGAGTATACCTTGGAAGGTAACGGCTTTACATTCTCCAATTATAACGCACATGATATGCTCCATACGCTCAGATATGCAACCTCTGTTTACAGAGATAAAAAGCGTTGGACAGCTCTTATGCGTAAGGCTATGAAGATGGACTTCTCATGGGGCGCTTCAGCCGAAAAATATATGGAGCTTTATGAAAGGCTCTGAAAATTCAAACGACAGGAAGATAAACAGTAAAACTTTATGAAAACCCAGATGACAAAGCGTGAGATCAAAGACGCGCTTAACAGAAAACTTTCTCAGTACTTTAATACGACCGCACAGGATGCTACAAAGGATCAGATCTACAAGGCTACGGTTCTGTCCGTAAGAGAACGCCTTACAACAATGCGCGCCGAATATAAAAAGGATACCAAAAAGGCAGAAGGTAAAAGAATCGTTTACCTTTGCATGGAGTTTCTCCTTGGCAGACAGCTTAAAAATAATCTCCATAACCTTGGCGTAGCTGATGAATATCGAGAAGTCTTGGCAGATCTCGGAGTCGATCTTGATGAGCTTTACGAGCTTGAGCCGGATCCTTCGCTCGGTAACGGAGGTCTCGGACGTCTTGCAGCTTGCTTTATGGACTCGCTTTCCTCTCTCGGATACTTTGCAAACGGATATTCTCTTTGCTATGAATACGGGCTTTTCCGTCAGAAAATTGTAGACGGCCAGCAGATTGAGTTGCCTGATGTGTGGCTTCCCGGCGGCGAATGTTGGCTCGTTCCCAGAACAGATAAAACAATGACGGTTCGTCTTGACGGTCATGTTAAGGAAGAATGGGAAGACGGACATTGCGTCGTACATCTCGAAAATTGCACGGAAATAAGCGCGGTTCCGTATGATCTTATGGTTTCGGGCGCGGATAGTAAAGCTGTTAATACGCTCAGACTTTGGAGAGCGCGCGGCACAACTCAAAACTTTAATATGAACCTTTTCTCTCAGGGTGACTATGTTCAGGCTATGAAGCAGAACACAAATGCCGAGGCGATCACCAAGGTTCTTTATCCGTCCGATGAGCATACTGAAGGAAAGCTTCTCAGACTTACTCAGCAGTATTTCCTCGTTTCCGCATCGCTTCAGAGCGTGTTCAGAGATCATCTATCTATGTACGGCACTCTTTCAAACTTCGGAGACAAGGTTTGTATTCATATTAATGATACGCACCCCGCGCTTGTTGTTCCCGAACTTATGAGAATTCTCCTTGATGAGTATTCATATTCGTGGGAAGATGCTTGGGAAGTGGTTAGAAAGTGCATTTCCTATACAAACCATACGGTTATGCCCGAAGCACTTGAAAAGTGGAATGAGGATCTTTTCAAGCTCAAATTGCCGCGCATTTATATGATCGTTGCCGAGATCAATCGCCGCTTCTGCGCCGATCTTTGGAACGCATACCCCGGCGACTGGGACAGAATCTCCAGAATGAGCGTTATCGGTTATGGTCAGGTCAGAATGGCAAACCTTTCGATCGTTGCGTCTCATAAGGTCAATGGTGTTTCCGCGCTTCATTCGGAAATTCTAAAAGATACAATCTTCCACGATTATTATAAGTATACACCCGATAAGTTCACCAATGTTACAAACGGTATCGCGCACAGACGTTGGCTTTGCTATTCCAATCCCGGCCTGACAAAGTTGCTCGACGAAACGATCGGACCTAAGTATAAGAAGGATTCCGCGGCTCTCGCCGATTTTGCGGCTTACGCGGACAAAAAAGAAATCCACGAAGAACTTGCACGAATTAAACTCGAAAATAAAGAGCGTTTTGCTAAGTATTACTTCGATAAAACAGGCATCGCGATTGATACGAACAGCATTTTCGACGTTCAGGTTAAGCGTATGCATGAGTATAAGCGTCAGCTTCTTAACGTCTTGAAGATTATTTCCTTTTATCGTGAACTCAAAGAAAATCCGAACTCCGATCTTCCGCCGCAAACGTTTATTTTCGGAGGAAAGGCGGCTCCCGGATATTACCTTGCTAAGGATGTTATTGATCTTATCTGGAACCTCAGTCAGGAAATTGAAAAGGATCCCGTGCTTCGCGAGCGAATCAGAGTCGTATATCTTGAGGACTATAAGGTCTCCACAGCTGAAATCCTTATGCCTGCGTCCGAAATCAGCGAACAGATCTCTCTTGCAGGTAAGGAAGCGAGCGGCACCGGCTGTATGAAGTTTATGATCAACGGTGCACTTACCGTCGGAACACTTGACGGTGCAAATGTCGAAATGGCTCAGGCGGTCGGAAACGATAATATCTATATCTTCGGTTTGCATACAGATGAGGTTGACGAACTCTGGAGAAACGGCTACGAATCTATCAAGTATTATTACGGAAACAGCAAGATCCGCAGCGCGGTTGACCTTCTTTCCGAGGGCATCAACGGTAAGTCTTTCTCGAATATGATGCAGTATTTCCTGCTCGGTCACGGCGTTGCAGACCCGTATATGTGCCTTGCGGACTTCGAATCCTATTGCGACGCATATCTATCAGCGCTTGCTGACTATGAGAATCCCGATGTTTGGTACAAGAAATCCGCGCTTAATATTGCAGGCGCAGGCTATTTCTCAGCGGATAGAAGCATCGAGGAATACGCGAAAAAGATTTGGAACGCAAAGCCGGTTTATTGATTTTGACGTTACACGAACACAATTAAGGAAAAAGTATGGGGGAGCTGCGCTCCCCCATACTGTAGATTATTATGAATAATTTTTCAGTTGAGCCTCCGTATCACCGTCCGGAGTTGGTGCGCTATGTAGTGACTTCGACGGACGAGAAGCGCACGGAAAGCGGAGCTTATAAAGCTTTTGAAACCGTTAGATTCGAACTGTTTTTGCCGCGCTCAATGGCTCCGTCCGATGCGGCGATGTTTGTCTGGCTCGAATCCGGCGGGGAAGCGCACAAATACGAAATGAATCGTGTCCGCCTCGAAAGGGGAATGGATGTTTTTGAAGCGACGATTTCTATGAAAGAAATGACTGCGAGCTTCGGACGCGAGATCGGATTGTTCTATTTCGGCTTTGATTTCCTCTCAAACGGCGAAAAAATTCGCGTAATTCAGTCGCTTACGGACGGACTTCCCGAAATTTGCTGTGATGACAGAGGCGACGGAGCCTTCGCGCTCACGGTTTACGATCGAAAATATCCCG
>CAYWAD010000053.1:0-9324 GCA_964456045.1 uncultured Lachnospiraceae bacterium | reverse complement strand
CCTCTCGTGCAAAATTGCTTATTTCGTACTGCTTATAACCGTTTGCGGCAAGCATGTCTATCGCGGTCGAATACATCGCAAATTCGGTTTCGTCGTCCGGACGAGGCATCGACGGTGCCGTATTATAAAGCGGCGTTCCCTCCTCAAGCTTCAAATTATATAATGAAATATGTTCCGGACGGAGCGAAATAACGTATTTCAAAGTCGATATCCAGGAAGACAGCGTTTGATACGGTATTCCGTACATCAAATCTATATTAACGTTATCAAACTTAGCTTCGCGGATAATGCGGTAGCTTTCCTCGAAGTCTTTGCAAGTATGGATTCGTCCGAGTGCGCGAAGCTCGTGTTCATGCGCGGACTGAAGCCCGACAGATATACGGTTAACGCCCATACGCCTGTATTTTTTAAGCATTGAAAGAGATACTGTCGCAGGATTGCATTCCATTGTATATTCGACGTTTTTTTGCAAGCGAAACGTTGATTTTATAGCTTTAAGTATACGAAGCATATCTTCTTCGGGCAAAGCAGTCGGTGTACCGCCGCCGATGTAAACTGAATCCGGCGCATAATCGCCGCCTGCGATACGGTAGCTTGTTATATGCTTGATAAGCGCATCCGTATACGCTCCGTAAACGCGAGTGTCACGCGGTGCGTACGAATAAAAGTCACAGTACGCGCATTTGCTCTTGCAAAACGGTATATGCACATATATTCCGAGCCTGTTGCTCTGCTTTCGTTTCAGTAACACAGCTTATCACCTGCCTTTCGCTATGTTTTTGAAGTTAATCCTCGTCATCCAGCTTGAGAACCGCCATAAATGCCTCCGGCGAAACCTCGACGGAACCGAGCTTTCTCATCTTCTTTTTGCCTTCCTTCTGCTTTTCGAGGAGTTTCTTCTTTCGCGTTATGTCGCCGCCGTAGCATTTCGCAAGGACGTCCTTACGAAGCGCCTTAACGGTTTCTCTTGCTATGATTCGCGATCCGACCGCAGCTTGAATCGGAATCTCAAAAAGCTGACGCGGTATATTATCCTTCAAGCGCACCGCGATCTTTCTCGCGCGGGCGTAAGCCTTTTCCTCATGCACGATAAACGTAAGCGCGTCAACGGTTTCGCCGTTGAGCAGAAAATCCAGCTTACAGAGCTTACTTTCGACGTATCCGTCCGGTTCGTAATCGAGCGACGCATAACCGCGGCTGCGGCTCTTGAGCGCGTCGAAGAAATCGTATATGATCTCGTTGAGCGGCAGCGAATAGTGAAGCTCGACTCGTTTTTCATCGAGATATTTCATATCGCGGAAGATGCCTCGTCTGTCCGTGCAGAGGTCCATAATTCCGCCTATATAATCCGTCGGAGTTATAACGCTCGCCTTGACGATCGGCTCATACGCGACTTCAATTTCGTCCGCCGGGGGGTAGTTTGACGGATTATCAATGCGCAAAAGCTCGCCGCCGCGCATTTTCAACTCATAAATAACGCTCGGTGCGGTTGTGATAAGATCGAGATTGAACTCGCGTTCAAGTCTTTCTTCGATTATTTCCATATGTAAAAGTCCGAGGAAGCCGCATCTGAAGCCGAAGCCGAGCGCAATCGAAGTTTCGGGTTCAAACGAAAGCGCAGCGTCGTTAAGCTGAAGCTTTTCAAGCGCGTCGCGCAGGTCGTTATAGCGTGCGCCGTCTGCGGGATATATACCTGCATACACCATCGGAAGTGCGTTTTTGAAACCGGGTAGCGGTTCTTCTGCGCCGCCCTCGGCGTGCGTCACGGTATCGCCGATTCTCGTATCGGCAACATTTTTTATGCTCGCCGTGATATATCCGACGTCTCCCGCGGAAAGGTATTCCGCCTTTGTAAGTCCGAGCGGCTTCATATATCCGACATCGACAACATCAAATTCGACTCCCGTACTCATCATTTTGATACGCTCGCCCGCACGCAATGTTCCTTGCATAACGCGCACATAAACAACGACACCGAGATAACTATTATAATACGAATCGAAAATAAGGCACTTCAAGGGCGCGTTTTCGTCTCCTCCGGGAGCCGGGATGTCCCTTGCGACGGCTGAAAGCACGTCACCGATATTCTGCCCCGTCTTTGCGCTGACCGCAGGGCAGTCCTCGGCGGGAATACCGATGACATCTTCAATCTCGTTTCTGACGACATCCACCTGCGCGGACGGAAGGTCGATTTTGTTGATTACGGGAACGATTTCAAGGTTAGAATCAACGGCAAGATACGCATTCGCGAGCGTCTGCGCTTCAATTCCCTGTGTCGCGTCAACTACCAAAAGCGCGCCCTCACAAGCCAAAAGCGAGCGCGACACTTCGTAGTTAAAGTCAACGTGACCGGGGGTATCTATCAGGTTATAGACGTACTCATCACCGTCGGGAGCGGTATAATCAAGACGCACCGCGCGCGCCTTGATAGTTATTCCGCGTTCGCGTTCAAGCTCCATATCATCAAGAAGCTGTTCTTCCATTTCACGCTTTTCAACGCTGTTCGTAGCCTCGATGATTCTGTCGGCAAGAGTCGATTTACCGTGATCTATATGAGCTATAATTGAAAAATTTCGTATTTTTTTCTGTCTTTCGGTCATTTACTTCACCTGCATAATTCAAAATTAAATATAATAGTTGGGGGTTATGTCGCGAAGTTTATATTTTTCGATGATTTCCGAATAGACCTTCACCTTATCGGCAGTTTCGGAGATCATTACGTTAAATACATAATCCGCGATTTCCGTATCGAAATCGGAGAAGAAGTCGCTGTTTGCACTCTCCGTCCAAGGCGTTCCCTCTATTGCGTAGCGCTTTATATAGTGAACGCCGTAATCCGTTTCGAGGCGGACGACCTCGCCGACTTCAAGCTCAAACGCAGCGTCCACGATCTCGGAAATAAATGCGGTGTCCTCTGTAAGATAATATCCGTTTTCGTAGAGCTTATCCTCGGAATATTCGTCCCACACTTTCTCAAACGCCGTTCCCGCCTCAAGCGCCGCATCTATTTTTTCGATTGTTGCGTTTTTTGCGACTTTTTCGTCCTCCGTCAGCTCGGCGGTATACGCTTCGCCCGTATCGGGGTCATACGAGAACGTTCCCATCTCATTTTCAACGGTGATGTACTTGAAGTTATTATTGACGTAAATGTGCTGGATACGCACATAATTATCGTTTGTGTAGATGAGTTTATCGCTGTCCGAAATGCTGAGTACGTTGCCGGAGCCGTAAAGATACTCGTAAGTATACGATATTTTCGCATCCATTACATAAACATCATATAGCGTGTCCTCCGTTATGCCGTATTCCGCAAGCAAAGCCTCGAATTCGCCATCGTCTCCGTTTGCCAAATTCGTTTTGAGTTCCTCGATTCCCTCTTTGATCTCTTTTTTCATATCGGATGTAAATGAAAGCCCCATATAGTCGAACAGCCACACAGCGGCAATGTTCTTTTTGACGTTTTCGATCGTAACTTCCGTGAAATATTCTTCAGCCGTTTTTCCGTCATAAAGCACACTGTCCCAAAACGCATCCGAATCCGTTACGTCCTTGAAATTTTCTATAAATATTGCCTTATAATGCGACATCCAATAAAGATACATCTCCTCCGTCACGGAAACCTTATCATATTCCATTGCCGTCGGCCCCTTATCGGCGCAAGCGGTAAGCAGGAAAAGCGACAGCACCAGCGTTACCGCGATAATTTTTTTCATCATAGATAAAATATCCTTTCGTTTGGGTTAGTCACCGACGCGATTTTTCAACTCGACATATTTTTTCACAACGGCAGTTGCCGTTTCAAGGGGCTTCACGTTTGATTTATACGTCAACGACATATACGGCACGGAAGCAGACACCACTCTGAGCCTTACTCCAAGCTCGCGGCAGGTTTCGTCCAGCCTTGCCCACAAGTTAAACTCAAGCTTTTCGGGTTTGATCGACAGCGAGCCGTCCCTCTCCTCGATCGCGAGAATTCCGGCACTTCGTCCGAGCGCACGCAAATGCGCGATTCCGAGCAGATTCATTACCGGCTTCGGCGGATCACCGAAACGATCGCAAAGCTCATCAAAAATGTCGTCCATATCGTCCTTATTTTCGATTCTTGCGATCTTTTTATACATTTCCATTCGGTGGGCGGAACTGTGCACGTATGACGTAGGCAAAAATGCGTCAATCTTTATGTCAACCGTACAGTCGGTGGGCGGAGCGGGCACCGCTTCTCCCTTTTCCTCCAGCACGGCATTTTCAAGTATTTTGATATACAGATCATAGCCGACAGCGTCGAGATGGCCGTGTTGCTGTGCGCCAAGCAGGTTGCCTGCGCCGCGAATCTCCATATCTCTCATGGCAACTCTGAAGCCTGCGCCGAACTCGGTATATTCGCGAATCGCATCCAAGCGCTTCATGCTTATTTCCGAAAGCGCTTTTCCGCGGCGGAACGTGAAATACGCATACGCACGTCTGCCGGAGCGTCCGACACGTCCGCGTATCTGATGCAGCTGTGCAAGTCCGAGCCGATCCGCATCTTCGATTATAAGCGTATTTGCATTAGGCACATCAACGCCCGTTTCGATGATCGTAGTGCAGACGAGGACATCCGTCTCGCCGTCTATGAGAGACTGCCAGATCGCCTCAAGCGCATCCTTGTCCATTTGACCGTGCGCCGTGACTATTTTCGCGTCCGGGAACTGCTTTTGCAGCCGCGCGGCAACGAGATGTATGCTCTCGACACGATTGTACAGATAAAACACCTGACCGCCGCGTCTAAGCTCACGTCTTATCGCTTCTTCTATGACAATGTCGTCATGCTCAAGGACATAAGTCTGCACGGGAAGTCTGTTTCCGGGGGCTTCGTCCAAAAGCGACATATCCTTGATGCCGTTCATCGCCATGTTCAGCGTTCTCGGTATGGGAGTTGCGGTAAGCGTCAATATATCGACGCCGACAGCCATTTCCTTGAGTTTTTCCTTTTGCGACACGCCGAATCTTTGCTCCTCGTCTATGATCAAAAGTCCGAGATCTCGGAACTTGATATCCTTGGAAATGATTCTGTGCGTACCGACGATCATATCTATTTCGCCGCGGCGAAGTCTGCGAACTATTTCCGCTTGCTGTTCCTTTGTGCGGAAGCGAGAAAGCATCTCAATAGACACGGGATACGGTCTCATTCTGGCACAAGCGGTATTATAATGCTGAAGCGCCAAAAGCGTCGTCGGTACGAGAAACGCGACCTGCTTACCGTCAAGTATAGCCTTGAACGCCGCGCGCATCGCAACTTCGGTCTTACCGTAACCGACGTCTCCGCACAAAAGTCTGTCCATAGGCCACGGACTTTCCATATCGCGCTTAATCTCCGCGATTGCCTCTGTCTGCGCTTCCGTTTCCTCGTATTCAAACGACGATTCAAAGCCACGCTGATAGTCATCGTCTTCGGCAAATGCGTGTCCCTTAGCGCGCTTGCGAGCGGCATAAAGCGCGATAAGCTCCTTCGCCATATCCTTAGCCGCTGATTTCGCACGTGATTTTGCACGTACCCATTCGGCACCGCCCATTTTCGAAAGCTTGAGGGCGCCGTCGTCCGAATGCGCACCTATATATTTTGACACAAGATCAAGCTGATCGGTAGGAAGATACAAAAGATCCGTTCCGGCATACTTGATCTTGACATAATCTCGCGAAACGCCGTCTATCGTCAGGTTTTCGATGCCCAAATATTGACCGATACCGTACGCCGCGTGAACGACGTAATCTCCGGTTTTGAGGTCGTTATACGAAAGCAGCTTTTTGGTGTTGGAATCCTTGCGCTTATCCGCACGGATTTTGCGTTTTTTCGGCGCGGAATCCGGGTCTGACATAAACGACAGATACGCGAAGCGTTGCGTCGGAAGCTCGAAGCCCTCAGCGTCCGTGCCCCAAGTAACATACGTCACGCCGCGCGTCATTTCCTCAAGGCTCGGTGACTCGCATTTCACCGCAGGCAAGCCCTCGTCGGTGATTGCCGTAACGGTAAGGTCTGCCGCAGCCTCGGATGCACAAACAACAGCAATCTTATACGAACCGCGCATAAACGTGATTATATCATCGCGCAAAAGCTCTATATTTCCGTTATAAATCACTCCCCTGCGCGATGAGAAGCCGTAAACGCCCGAAACCTGGCGTCCGGAAAGGCCGACTGAGGAAAAAGTATTGGCAATAACGTGAACGTTTTTGCCGCAGAAAAGCTCAAATTCGTCCTCACGGAAAGTGAAATCCGCAAGTTCGAACGAAAGAACACCGTCCGACACGAGCAGTTTTACATCCTCGTCCAGAACGGAAAAATACCCGTCGAGGCGCTTTTTTACGTTGTTGCTTTCAATCTCCGTGACAACGGTACGTCTTGTGAAATAGTCGAAAAGGCAAGCCTTTTCCGTGCCGAAAAGCACCGCATATTTGTCCGCGTAATGCATCGGCAAACCTGCCTCGGCGCATTCCGCTTCTGTTCTGAGTATGTTTCTTGCGTTTTCGTTTTTTGCCTTTGACGCAAGCTTTCTTGCCGTGTCAGCAATGCGCTCACGGACTCTTGAGTCCGCGTAAAACTCGCGTATGGGCAAAATTTCAAGCTCCGTAACCGAATCCGCGGCGCGCTGTGTCGCCGGATCGAAAGCGCAAATTCTGTCAATTTCGTCACCGAACAGTTCGATTCTGTACGGTACGGGGGTGCCGCCGACAGAGGGCGGATAAACGTCGATTATATCTCCTCGAAGCGAAAAATGGCCCACACCGTCCACCATATCGACGCGAGTGTATCCGGCTTCGGCAAAGGCGGAGGCAATCTCGTCACGCTTCATTTCGTCACCCAAGGCGACTGAAATAATGCGCTTTTTCAAAAGCGTGGGCGGCAAGGTATATCCGAGTGCGGCTTCGGGCGTTGTTACAATAATGTCCGCTTTGCCGAAAACAAGCGCGGAAAGCACAGACAGCCTCTCATGCTCGCTGTCATGGGAGGCGGTGATGTTATGAAAAATCAAATCGCGCATCGGATAGAAAAACGCGCGCTTCCCTTCCGAGCGGAAGTGAGCTGTAAGCCGCCTTCCTTCGGCATCATCCGACACGATGAAGATCGCCGGATCGCTTTCTGACGCCGCCGCATCATCCGCGGTTGCGGAATAAAACGCATACGACGCGCCAAGGCAAAGCCCCGACACGATAATCGGCTTCGGGCGCGAGGCAACGAAGCTCTTTTTCAGCGTATCCGAGTACGCGGAATAGTCCCGTTCACGGCGGATACTTTCTGTTACAAAGCTCATACGACTTTACCCGTTACATTTGCTTTGTGCCGTCTCTATATTTCCGGCGACTATATATTTGACCGCTTCGGTGACTCTGCCGAAGGAGTCGAAAATCATTTTTTTGTCGTTTTCCGAGAAGGTGGACAGAACCCAATCCGCCATATCCCATTCGGGGGACGGCTTTTCACCGACGCCGATCTTTATCCTCGGAAATTTGTCCGTCCCGAGGTGTTCGGTAACGCTTCTGAGTCCTTTTTGACCTCCGTCGCTGCCCTTTGCGCGGATTCTGACCTTACCGACAGGCAGACTTACATCATCCGAGATGATAAGCACACGTTCCGGCGGTATTTTATAAAAATCCGCAGCAGCGCGAACAGCCTCGCCGGAAAGGTTCATAAACGTCTCCGGTTTCATAAAAAGGACGCGCACGCCACTGACTTCGGCTTCGCCGCACAGTGCTTTGAATTTCAGCTTCACGCAGTCAAAGCCGAGCTTTTGGGACATATAGTCAACGGCAAGAAAACCGGCATTATGTCTTGTGAATGCATATTTTGCTCCCGGATTTCCGAGTCCGGCAACGATGAAAGAAATCGGGCGGCTCGCCTTTTCTTCGTTTTCACGTGAAATTCTCTTAAAAAGTTCAAATATGTCCGCCACTGGCTTCCTCCTCAACTCAAAACACGCACATTTTCACACTATTATATATCAAAACGGCGTTTTTTACAAGTATGATGCAAATATATTTTCATTTTGGAAAAAAAGTGTAGCATTTTGTTTTGCTTTGTGTTATAATTAATAACCACAGTATAATAACTACATAATTATACTGATAATAAATTCAGTCAGATACCATTTTACATTAATATTTTTCGGAGGAAATTTATGAGCAAAAAGTATGTGTACTTGTTTTCCGAAGGTAACGCTTCCATGCGCGAACTTCTCGGTGGTAAAGGTGCAAACCTTGCCGAAATGACCAACATCTTTAAGGAAAAGTTCCCGGAAAGAAATCCTGTTCCCCAGGGCTTTACGGTAACGACCGAAGCTTGCACTCAATATTATGAGGACGGCAGAAAGATAAACGAAGAAATTCAGGCCGAGATTATGGAATACATCTCCAAGATGGAAACCATCACCGGCAAGCAGTTCGGCAACAAAGAAAATCCCCTCCTCGTTTCCGTTCGTTCCGGCGCAAGAGCATCCATGCCCGGTATGATGGATACAATTCTAAATCTCGGTCTTAACGAAGAAGTTGTTGAGGCTCTTTCCGAAAAGAGCGGCAACCCCCGTTGGGCTTGGGACTGCTACAGAAGATTTATCCAGATGTACTCCGACGTTGTTATGGAAGTCGGCAAGAAGTACTTCGAGGAGCTTATCGACAAGATGAAGGCTGAGAAGGGCGTTACTCAGGACGTTGACCTTACCGCTGAGGACCTCAAGGTTCTTGCAGGTCAGTTCAAGGCTGAGTACAAGTCAAAGATCGGCGTTGATTTCCCGTCAGACCCGAAGGAGCAGCTCATGGGTGCCGTTGAGGCTGTTTTCCGTTCATGGGACAACCCCCGTGCAAACGTTTATCGCCGCGACAACGACATCCCCTATTCTTGGGGTACAGCCGTTAACGTACAGATGATGGCGTTCGGTAACATGGGCGACAACTGCGGCACAGGCGTTGCGTTCACTCGCGACCCTGCTACGGGCGAAAAGCATCTCATGGGCGAATTCCTCACAAACGCACAGGGCGAGGACGTTGTTGCAGGCGTTCGTACACCTATGCCCATCGCCGAAATGGCAAACAAGTTCCCCGAAGCTTTCAAGCAGTTCACCGATATTTGCAAAATCCTCGAAAATCATTACAGAGACATGCAGGATATGGAGTTCACCGTTGAAAACGAAAAGCTCTATATGCTCCAGACAAGAAACGGTAAGAGAACCGCTCAGGCAGCGCTAAAGATCGCTTGTGACCTCGTTGACGAAGGCATGATCGACGAAAAGAAGGCTGTTACTATGATCGACCCCAGAAACCTCGACACACTTCTCCACCCCCAGTTCGACGCTAAGG
>CAYWAD010000052.1:0-10048 GCA_964456045.1 uncultured Lachnospiraceae bacterium | reverse complement strand
CTGCTGTTGTTTCGGAAGCCATGATGGAGCCGACGAAAGCACCGTGCTGCCAGTCACGAGACTGATATACGAGCGGAGCGGTCTTAGCGCGACGACCGCCAAAGATGATAGCGGATACGGGAACGCCCTTAAGGGAATTGAATTCGCTGGAAATGCAGGGGCAGTTCTTTGCGAGAGCGGTGAAACGGGAGTTCGGGTGAGCACCGCAAGTGGATTTGTCCTTCTTATCATACTTGGTGCAGTCCCAAGGATTGCCCTTCCAGTCGATAGCATGACCGGGCTGAGGCGGATTGTTGTCGAGACCTTCCCACCAAACGGTGTTGTTCTCTGTGTTGTGAACAACGTTTGTAAAGATTGTGTCACGAAGGCAAGTGTGGAGCGCGTTGGGGTTAGACTTTTCGTTCGTGCCGGGAGCAACGCCGAAGAAGCCGTTTTCAGGGTTAACAGCATAGAGTTTGCCGTCTTCCTTGTTAACGCGGAGCCAAGCGATATCATCGCCTACGCACCATACTTTGTAGCCCTTTTCGCGGTAGATTTCCGGAGGAATGAGCATTGCGAGGTTTGTCTTACCGCATGCAGAGGGGAAAGCAGCGGTGATATACTTGATTTCGCCGTTCGGATATTCGAGACCGAGGATGAGCATATGCTCAGCCATCCAGCCCTCTTTACGTCCGAGGTAGGAAGCAATACGGAGCGCGAAGCACTTCTTTCCGAGAAGAACGTTTCCGCCGTAACCGGAGTTAACGGACATGATTGTGTTGTCCTGCGGGAAGTGAGTGATATAACGATTTTCTTCGTCAATATCAGCGCGTGCGTGCAAGCCCTTGATGTAGTCGGGGCTGTCGCCGAGAGCTTCGAGTACGTTTGTACCTACGCGTGTCATGATGAGCATGTTGAGTACAACGTAGATGGAGTCTGTGAGCTCGATGCCGTACTTAGCGAAGTCGGAGCCTACAACGCCCATGGAGTAGGGAATAACGTACATTGTACGACCCTTCATGGAGCCTGTGTAAAGCTTCTTGAGCTTTGCGTACATTTCGCC
Organism: uncultured Lachnospiraceae bacterium; assembly: GCA_964456045.1. Lineage (GTDB taxonomy): Bacteria > Bacillota > Clostridia > Oscillospirales > CAG-272 > DTU064. The sequence goes on along the minus strand of CAYWAD010000052.1, from coordinate 9,006 downwards.
GGGTTCCATCCAGTTGTTAATGTTGCCGGCTTCTTCCTGTGTGGGAGTGCAGATATAAGTTCTGCCTTCAACGCGGGCAACGTCATTTACTGCTGTTCTGTGAAGATAGCAGTTGGGGAGAAGCTCAGGATTGAGCTTGATCATTTCGCCGGTGGAGCAAGCTTCCGCACGGAGAGCCTCAGCCTGTTCTTCTGTACCGTCGATCCAGACGATGTGATCGGGACGGCACATTTCAGCCATCTCATTGATCCAATCAAGAACATACTTGTTGTTTGTCATGTATTTTCTCCTTCTGAAATTAGAATATAAGGTTATCCAAATATATGGTATCCCAAATTTTCAGTAATATCATTATATATTATGTTTGTCAAAAGTTCAAGACATAATGGTAAAAAATATTTGAACCGTTTTTTTCGATAATATGTGAAGAATCACGGAAAATTTTCGAAAATTGCGAACATTCGTTTGACTTGGCGCTTTTTTTGTGATATAATCATTGTGAAATGATAAAAAGACCGAAAGGCAGATATAATTATGTCAAGAGAACCTCTTAACGCAAAAGAACAGGCGATGTATGATTACATTGCGGAGTCAATAAGAAAAAACAGCTTTTCGCCCTCGGTGAGAGATATTAAAGCCGCGCTCGGAATCAAAAGTACGTCCACGGTACATGCATATCTCGGCCGTCTTGCGTCCAAGGGGTACATAACTCGCGAGGACGGCAAAAGCCGCACGGTTCGTACTGCCGAATCGGCGGAGGAAATGTCGGTTTCGTCCGTTCAGCTTCCCGTGCTCGGCAATATCGCCGCAGGTCAGCCCATCCTTGCAACCGAAACGTACGATGAAACGGACAGTATCGTTATCTCCGTCGGCGGAAAATACGGTAAGGACGAACTGTTTGCGCTTCGTGTAAGCGGCGAAAGTATGGTCAATATCGGAATTATGGATGGAGATGTTATCGTCGTGCGCCGCACACCTCACGCGGATAACGGCGACATTGTTGTCGCTATGGTGGAGGACAGTGCCACGGTTAAAAGATTTTTCCGCGAGGACGGGCATTTCCGCCTCCAGCCGGAAAACGATACCATGGAGCCGATATATGCCGACGAGGTCGCCATTCTCGGAAAGGTAATCGCATCCGTAAGATATTATTAATCTAAACAGTCTTGCTAACAGAAAAAGAGCTTTGCTTCGGCAAGGCTCTTTTTTCGTGATTTTTCGTCTAAACTTCATTCGTTTCGCTGTGTCAGCCGTGAATTTACCCCGTATGAAATTTTTTCGGGGGCGTGAGTGGTGCTTTTCCCTCAAAAAAGAACCCCTCGCACTAAATTATATTAATCTCACAATTCAACAACACACTCCAGCGCCAGATCCAGCGCGGTTTCCATCGACAGCGTGCCCCAGTCGCGTTCGTCGTAAGCATCGACGTCGGCGAGTGAGTCCGCGGTGAATAAAATTTGAGCGAGGGACGCGCCTCTGAACTCGGCGCAAGCCGCGATCGCGGAGCATTCCATGTCCACAACGGAGAATCCTTCGCTTCTGCGAGCTTCAACCATGGCCTTGGTTTCGCGGTAAAAAGCGTCCGTTGTCCAAGTTTTTACGCGTTCGACAGGCACACCGAGCCTTTCGAGCGTAGCCTCAGCGGAAGCGACGGCGGCTTTGTTAAGCTTGACCGTACGTGACGGCGGCAGATAGTGATACGAGGTGCCCTCGCAGCGCAAAGCCTCCGTCGGAAGCAAAAATTTGTTTTCCTCAAAGGGCGCGAGCGCACCGCAAGAGCCTGCGGCAATGATCTTTTTTACTCCGTTTCCGATCAAAAAATCGAGAACGTGAGTCGCCGCCGCACTGCCGAGCGGAGCTTGACAAAGCACCACCGGCACACCGTTGTATTCGATTTTATAGATCGGGAACATCTTTGTGATGGTCTCAAAGTATGTAATGACTTCTGCGTATTCTGCCCTTGCATACTTGTCTATAACGTCTCCGAGAAAGCCGAATACAGCGCGTTCGGGGAACGACGGGATCTCATGTCTGCCCGGCATAATGACAGCATTTTGGTCGCTGTCGTAATCCAAAATCGGTATGTCGTTTCGTGAAATCAAGGTGCGACTCCTTAAAAATTGAAATATTTTTTTGCGTTATAGTAACAAATGTTCTTCACAAGTTCAACCGCAGCGTCTCCGTCGGGGTAAAGACCGTCCTCAATCCATCCTCCGACAAGATCGCAAAGGATGCGACGGAAATATTCGTGACGCGGATATGATGTGAAGCTTCTCGAATCGGTCAGCATTCCGAGAAATTCGCCGAATACGGAAAGAGAAGCGAGCGTTGTCATCTGATCTCGCATTCCGTGGAGTGTGTCGGAGAACCACCATGCGCTGCCCTGCATCAGCTTGGGCTTGCCGTTGCCGGATGTCTGGAACGAGCCGAGTAAAGTTGCAACGGCGGTGTTGTTTGTGGGATTTATGGGGTAAATTATCGTCCTCGGCAGAGCGTCGTTTTCGTCCATCATGTTGAAAAGCTTGGCAACTTCGGAGATTCGCATCGTATCGCCTATCATGTCAAATCCCGTGTCGGGGCCGAGACGCGCGAACATTTTTTCATTTGCGTTCCTGTGTACGCCGAAATGAAGCTGCATCACCCAATCGCGACGAAGATATTCGCCGCCGAAGAAGCGAAGCATCGCGCCCTTGAAGATCGCGATCTTTTCGGGATCGTTTATGTTGCCGTTTGAAGCGAGTGCTTCTTTGAAGATCTCGCCTGCGCGATACTTGTCCGGCTTGACGTAAAGCGGGTAAATGTCGAGGCCGTGATCCGCTATGCGGCAGCCGTTTTGAGCAAAAAAGTCAATGCGGCGACGGTAAGCCTCGAAAAGCGAGTCAATATCCGTGATTTGTACGCCGGAAGCGGCAGAAAGCTTGTTTATGTAATCACCGTAGCCGGCGGCTTCAATGTTAATTCCCTTGTCGGGACGCCAAGCAGGGTACACCTTCGTCTCAAACGAAGCGTCGTCGGCGAGCGCGCGGTGATATTCGAGCGTGTCAACGGGATCGTCCGTCGTGCAGATGACCTCGACATTCGAACGTCTGATTATGTTTCGCACGGAAAAGTTGTTTTCTGCAAGCTTTTCGGACGTTAGATGCCAAATTTCGTCGCATGTGTCGGGACCGAGGATAAGCTCGCAGTCAAAATAGCGGCGAAGCTCAAGATGCGTCCAATGATAGAGCGGATTGCCCATTAAGCGGGGCATAACGGACGCGTAAGCACTGAATTTTTCGTAATCGGAAGCGTCGCCGGTTATGTACTTTTCGTCAACGCCGGCGCTTCGGATGGCGCGCCACTTGTAGTGGTCGCCGCCAAGCCAAAGCTCGGTAATGTTCGAATATTTTCTGTCCTCCGCGATCTCCTTTGGAGAAACATGGCAGTGGTAGTCGATGATGGGCAGCTCCTTTACGGTATCGTAAAGACGCGCCGATGTCGGCGTGCTTAAAAGAAAGTCACGGTCAAGAAAGCTTTTCATTTTGAAGATTCCTTTTTTATTCTGTGAAAATGTTTTTTATTCTTTGGAAAAATGACGGGCGTTCGAGCTTCGCTACGTCATTCATTGCAACGAGCGGCACAGACGCGGCAAGCTCGCCGCTTGGATAGAACCACTTTGCCACGCCGAGCGTTTCACCCATGACGACGGGCGCGAAATAGAAGCGATCAAGCTCGGTCACGAGCGTCAGCTCAGAGTCCTCGTTCGGAACCGTGAGTTCCACCGTTTCGGCATTGACCGCGGTCACAAACGCGTCGGTTCCGCCGGAAACGGGCACTGACACTGTAAGCGAGGCTTCGGCGGCGAGAGTAAGATGCGTGTAACGCTCAAGCCCGTATTCAAGCATGGCGGTGTGATCCTGCCAATCGTTAGGATCGGAGAGTGTCACCGCTATGACGGTTACGCCGTCGCGCTCGGCAGCAGAGACAAGGCAACGTCCGCTGCGCTTGGTGAAACCTGTTTTTACGCCGATCACATAGTCCTTTTCGCGGAGAAGCCTGTTGTGATTGATTAGCAGACGAACGCCACCGCTGTCAAGCGGTATTTTGTGTTGTTCGGTTGAAACTATTTCGCGAAAGGTACTGTTTTCGAGTGCAGCACGGGTTATCATCGCAAGCTCGCGAGCCGTCGTGTAGTGATTTGGATCGTCAAGTCCATGTGGGTTTGTAAAATGAGTGTGCATACAGCCGAGCGCTTCGGCGCGCGCGTTCATTAAAGCGGCAAACCCATTAATAGAACCGCCGATTTCGATTGCGATTGCGGTAGCGGCATCGTTTGCGCTCTCAAGCATCAAAGCATAAACAAGATCGCCCATCGTGAGCTTTTCATTTGCCGAAAGATAGACGGAAGACCCTTCGATACCAACAGCATTTGGCGAAACAATGACCTCAGAGTCAAGCTCCCGATTTTCGATTGCGATGAGTGCGGTCATTATTTTTGTCGTACTTGCCATGGGAAGAACTTCGTCCGCGTTGTTTTCAAGAATAACGTTTCCCGTGTCGGCTTCGATCAAAATCGAGGCGGAAGCGGAAGTTGACGGCGCGGCAGTCGCGGTCACGGAGAGCGACGCGGATCCGCTTGCGGCGATGCTTACAGCTGTGAAAATTGCGAAAATTCGCGAAAAAACATTCATTTATAATAATAGCTCCGTTAAAACATGGTTTTACAGAGATATTATCCGCGAAAGAGAACTCTTTGATGCACGGTTATATTTTCCGACGTTTTATTCGGCTTCGTCCTCGGAGTCGGCTTCGGTTTCGTCGGATTTTTTTGAGAAAAGAGACTTTATTTTGTCAATAAGCGTGGGGGCTCCGTCGATGATCGTTGCAATGTCGGATTTTCCGGACGAAGGCGCGTCGATCGGCAAAAGATTTACGTTTCCGTCAGCGGAAATCACAAGAAAAGCAACAGGTTCTACCGTGAGACCGGATCCGCCTCCGCCGCCGAAGTTGTTTCCGTTGTTCTTGGTGGTTGTTGCGGCGTTTTTGCCGAGATAGTCGAATCCGCCGGAAGCAAAGCCGACCGAAACCTTCGAAACGGGAAGCACCGTAATTCCGGCAGGCGTTACGATGGGATCGCCGATGATGGTGTTCGCATCTACGACGGTGCGGATGCTTTCAAGAGATGTTTGAATAATGTTACTGATCTTATTTTGTTCATTCATTGTTATGTCCTCCGAATAAAATTTTATTTGGTTATGTTTTTCTTAATGATCTTTGAAACGAAGCCGCAGACAAATCCGAAAGCGAGAGAAAGCATTGATGCCGGCGAGATCGACAAGCGGATCAGCACGTCTGCGTCGATTTTCCCGGAAACAAAATCGGGCAAAATTTCGACTTCGTTTTTGAATTTGCGCTTGACATTCGTGAAGCAGTCGAGCGCGGTAAGCACGGCTCCTACGGCCTCTGTGACGATTCCGTACGTTATCGCCGCAGAGGCGGCATCTTTAGCGCCGATGTTGATTTTGAGTCGCGAAACGTCGAGTCTCAGCTTGGAAGGGAAGCGCTTGAGCGTGTCAAATATAAGGTCTCGTATGTCCCACAAAAAGGCGACGGTGTTTTTCTTTTCGTCTTTTTGCGTTTCTTTTGCGTCGGTTTCGGATCTTGACGCGGATTTCGCCTTTTTCGACGTTTTTGTTTTCTTTGAAGCTTTTTCTTGCTTCTCTTGGCGCCGCTTGTTTTCCGACTTGGTGAAATTTTTGTACGAATAATTGCGCAAGTTTATTTTTTTCTGTTTTTTCGGCAAGATACCGAACTTCAAAAACAGATATGAAATTTTTACGCTTGGCACGGAGTCGGTTTTTGTGTTGTAGCCGACTGTGACGTAGACTCTACTGAAAAGCAGGATCAAAAGCACGCACAAAACGGCACCGACAATATATAAAGCAGTCAAATGCGAGCCTCCTTACCTTTGTTATCAGAGAAGTGTATCGGTTGAGATTGTTTCCTGTGTAGGCTCGGAGTCTTTTGCGTCCGCGGACGATACAGGCGGAAGCTCGTCTATCGACGAAATTCCGAAAACTCGCAAAAAGTCGTCCGTCGTACCGTAAAGAATCGGACGTCCGGGAACGTCAAGACGACCGCGCTGCTCGATAAGTCCCTTTTCGTGTAAGGACGAAACCGCGTAGCCGGAATCCACTCCGCGCACCATGTCAACATATGAGCGCGTGCAGGGCTGATTGTACGCGATTATCGCAAGTACCTCAAGCGAGGACGCGGATAGGTTACCGCCGCGTCGTATTCCGAGAGCTTCTTTGATGAGCGGCGCGAAGCGCTCTTTTGTGCAGAGCTGGCAGGAATCCTCAAGCATAAGCAAAAGAATTCCGCGTTTTGATTCTTCCGAATTATATTCGTTTTCAACGGAGTGCAATATGCGAAGGACTTCGTATACCGGAATTCCGAGGACCTCGGAAAGCTTTTCGTATTTGATCGGGTGACCTGCGGCAAAAAGTATCGCTTCGCAAGCCGCCGCGATTTCCTCATCCCCTGCCGATTTGACCTTGTCCGCAGGTGTTTCGAGTGCTTCAACGGTTATATTTTCATTCATTTTTGTTTTTATCCCTGTTATGTTCTTTGGAAAGCTCAAAACTGAGCTCGCTTGTGCTGATTGTGCCGTCCTCACCGATTCCACCGACTATGAGCAGACGTTGATTACGCAAAAGTTCAAGGATGGCAAGGAAAACCGCGATCCTGTCCGATCGATCCGACTCACCACACAAAAGCTCTGAGGCTTTTGTTGTGCCGTTTTTATATAAATGACGTATGATTCCGATCGCTTTTTCCGTAGCTGAAGCCGAACGCTTGCGAATGAGCGGCGTGAAGCGCGTTTGCGATTTTTCGGTTGTCTTAACTTCGGACATGATTTTCAAAAGTGCTGCCGTAAGCTGATCTGTCGAATGCGGGCGAAGCGTTCTGTCCGGCTCGATTTCGTCCGTGTCCTTTACCATTCTGCCCGAATGGAGCGAATACATCCCGGCGAAAAGCTGCGAAGCTTCTTTTGCTTTTGCGTATTCGAGGACTGCGGCGGCAAGCTCGGCGCGGGGGTCTTCATCGTCCTCATCAAGTTTGGGCAAAAGCATCTTACTTTTGATGAGCATAAGACGGCTTGCCATAACTATAAAATCCGCCGACGTATCGAGATCCCTATCCTCGGCTGCGTTGATGTATTCCATATACTGATCGCAAATGACCGCTATCGGAATATCTGAAATATCGAATTTGTTTTTTTGTATCAAAGTGAGCAACAGATCGAGCGGTCCTTCAAAAAGGTCGAGTCTGTAGGTTAATGATTCCAAGATTTCCTCCTATAATATTAAAGAAAAGGAATGAAGGATACGACGTAATGAAGCGCAGAGTTTACTCCGTTCATCATTATCGAAAGGGGCGTGTCCAAAAGCCCGATCCATATAAACGCAAAAAGAACGAGCGTGATGTAGCGTTCGTATTTCATCAAGCCGAAGTAGAGCTTCTGCGGCAAAAACGAAAGCACGACGCGCGAGCCGTCCAGCGGCGGGATCGGTATGAGATTAAACACGGCAAGGCCGATGTTGAGCATATAAAACACATAAACGAAATTATACGCAACATAAAGGAGCCAAAAGCCATAGCCCTGCGCAAGAATAATGTCCGGATTTGCGTTGATTATGAGTTCGAGGATTCCCTCGACTATTATGCCGATCAAAGCGAGCAGCAAATTCGCGATCGGGCCGGCAAGCGCGCTTAAAGCCATATCGCGTTTCGGTTTTTTGAACTGACGTGCGTTGATCGGCACGGGTTTTGCAAATCCGAAACCGAAAAACAGCATGCATATGCATCCGAGAAACGTTAAATGGCGGAAAGGATTCAAGGAAAGACGCCCCATGTCCTTTGCAGTCGTATCGCCGAGCTTGTATGCAATGTAGCCGTGCGCGGTTTCGTGTACAGTGAGCGCGATCAAAACGGACGGAACGCGCAAAAGATACGGAAATACGGTTTCTAAAATATCGTTCATTTTACTTAATTCCGAGCGTGTCAGTGATGAGCTTCCAAAGCTCCTTTTGACCGAGACCTGTTTCGGACGAGAAGGGGACGATGGGAGTTCCGTCTGCGATATTGGGGTGGGATGCGAGCGCTTCGATATTGCGTTCAAGCTCGGATTTTTTGCATTTGTCGCACTTTGTTGCAACGATTACGTACGGAATTCCGCTCTGATTGAGCCAGCCGAGCATTGCGTTATCGTCCGCGGTCGGACCGACTCTGATGTCGATTAATTGAAGCACGAGTTTGACCAAATCAATATGAGGATTGCGCGAAAGATAGCTGTCGACGAGAAGCGACCATTTCGCCTGCTCCTCGCGCGTGCGTCTTGCGTATCCGTATCCGGGCAGATCGACGAAATAAAGCTTACTGTCGATGTCGTAATAGTTTACCGTTACGGTTTTGCCGGGCGTGCCGCTGACTCTCGCAAGAGCTTTGCGGTTGAGCATTTTATTGATGAGGGAGCTTTTGCCGACGTTGCTTCGTCCGGAAAGAGCCACCTGCGGCATACGTCCGGACAGAAATTGATCCGGGCGACCCGCGCTGATTTTTAGTGTTACGTTGTTTGTGTTGACCATTGTTTAACCTTTCGGGATGTTTGCTTGCGTCAAAGATTTGAAACCTTGTACTGCGGACGTGACGGGAGAGGAAAATGCTCCGAGGGAACGTCCGAGCGGTAGGTTTCGTCCGATTTTGGAGCTAAGATGAGCGAAAGGACTTCCTCTGCTCGCGAAACGGGAATGAATTCGACGTTGCTTTTTACGTCGGAGTCAACGTCTTCAAGGTCGGAGACGTTATCCTTTGGTATGATGATGCGCTTTACGCCTGCGGCAAACGCTGCTGCGGTTTTTTCTTTCAGTCCGCCGATGGGAAGCACTCTGCCGGTAAGTGTCAGCTCACCCGTCATTGACGTGTCGCTTCTTGCCGGGGTACCTGTAAGCGCACTCACCATTG
>CAYWAD010000051.1:0-10266 GCA_964456045.1 uncultured Lachnospiraceae bacterium | reverse complement strand
ACGGTTCCTCCCAATAGTGAAGCGCCGCGCGCGCCGCTGTAAGCTCGGAGGTCATACCGCACGCGCCTCGATTTTTTGCGGTTCTGTCCAATCCGCATTTTCGCGGGCAAAGCTTGCAGTTTTGGTAGGGGGTAAAATGCATGTAAGACGATTGCATAAAATTCTCCTCGAAAAGTAAGGCAAACGCAGAAAATGCGTGTGAATCCCAAAATATCACAATATTATAACATTTAGTACATTATTTATGCAATGTATTTTTCTTATAATAAGTAATAAAGGGCTCGCAAATGTCAAAAATGAACCTAATACTTGACATCGCGAGAAAAATGTTGCATAATAAAATGTGTTTTTATTTCGATTTAATTTGAGGTGTGAATATGCGAGATGAAGAAAAAAAGCTGAAAAGCAAACGGAATAAAATGCCGGAGTGGGCAAAAAAGTTGCTTTGCGTACTTGCAATGATTTTGCTGTTTATGATAATTGTTGCGTCCGTTGCGTACGGCGCGGTATATTATCAGCTTAGCAAAATTCAGCGAATTGATATTGACGAAACCGATGATTGGATACCTCCGAAGGATGAATTCTTCGAGACGGATGAAATAGACGAAGTATACGAAACCGAAACGACATATGACGACGAGGGAAACATCGTTATAATACCCGTTGAAACCACAGCTCCCGAAACGGAAACAAAAGTCGTGTTCGATGACGTAGACCCGATCGACCACAGTGAGCTTGTTAATATTTTGCTTGTCGGTCAGGACAGACTCGAAGGTCAGGGCCGTCAGCGATCGGATTCAATGATCCTCATAAGCATAAATACGAGCACAAAGCAAGTTTCGCTGATTTCCTTCCTCAGAGACCTCTACGTTCAGATTCCGGGCGGATATTCCGATAACAGGCTTAACGCTGCCTATGCGTACGGCGGTTTCAAGCTCTTGAACGAAACCTTGCTTCTCAATTTCGGAGTTGATGTTGACTATAATATCGAAGTTGATTTTACCGGATTTGAAAAAATCATCGAAATTATGGGCGGCGTTACGATAACGCTTACAAAGGCGGAAGCTAAATATATGGGCGGCGGACTGACAGCAGGTGAAGTTAAGCTGAACGGAAAGCAAGCGCTGAGTTACGCGCGTATTCGTAAGCTGGATTCCGACTTCGGAAGAACGAACAGACAAAGAAAAATTCTGCTTTCGCTCTTTGAAGACATAAAGACGCTTCCCATCGGTACTATTTACGATCTTATAGATAAGGTCTGCCCTTACATTACAACTGATATGACAAATTCCGAAATATTCTCGCTTGCCGCAAAGCTTGTGCCGATGCTTACTTCAATAAACATTGAACAGTATCATGTCCCGGATGACGGACAGTATTACAGCGCAACGATCAGAAAGATGATGGTGCTTGTACCTTATTCCACAAAGATCCGTAAGGCTCTTGAGGAAGAATACCTCCCGCTTTCAAGATAATAATAAAACAAAAAATCGCAGGTTTTACCTGCGATTTTTCTTTGCGACTTCTTCGTCGCGCTTGATCAATATCGGTACGTATTCGGCCTCGTCCTTTTTCTGACGCGGCATGTTTTTTATCATGTCCGGAATAAGTACGGAAAGATGAAGAATGATAAGTATAACGGTAAATGCGAGGCAGATTGCGTATACGCTTGCCCAAACAATTGAGCATACGAGCGCATATAAAAGCAAAGCGAACAAAATCGAATGCATCAATGTGACTTTTTCGGGCGCGACGGAGGCAAGTTTTTTGTCAACCTTTGCAAGCGACGGTTTGTAACCCGTGAGATGGCAGAAGGAACAGAAAAGGACGAAACTTCCGAAAAGAGTTGCCGCCGAGGAGAGGATGAGAAGCCAGATTATCGAATGTTCGGAGCGAGAGTGAAATTCGGATATAACCTCGGATTTGCTTTGGATTCCTTCAAGTGCGAGGAAAAACGGAACATCATTGTAGTTTGAATAGCTGTATATGGAGGAGGAACGCTGCTTGCCGGCGAAGGTTGCTTCGTCTATGTCAACGTATTCGTAATGTATGCGGACGTCTCCGATTTCGGGATTTTCAATGTCCGACGAATTCGTAATGTACTCGCTTGCGTTATAAAAGCCGCGTGTGTCGATTTCGGGGAGAGAAGCAAGCGTTATTTTGTTTTCGAATTGAAGAAGAAGATCGGCGGAAATGCTGAAGTCACCGATTTTGACGCTTTCCGCAATGTAATAATTCGACTTCATATTGGAAGGGTATGCGGAAGGATTGGCGTGTCCTGCGTCCGGAGATTCGATGATTTCTTCGCTCCAAATCGAGGTTATTTCTCCGTCGGAAACGGTCCACTGATACATTTCGGAAACGCGGTAAAGTATGGGCGAATCGGCAGAAACGCCGAGCACCGCGTCGATTGCACCGTCCTCGGAATATTCAAGCGTTCCCGAAACGATGACGGGGGAGCCCGTGTAGTCCGAATTGAGCACTCCGTTCTCGCAAACGATAGACTTTGAAGTGAAATTTTCAAGAGCGTCGATTGCATTTTTCCTAGGTGCGAGCGATATGCAGGTGAAAACTATGCCGAGCAATATTAAAATCGCGCCGAATATAAGTGCCGTTTTCGGCGGAATTGTGTCAAATATGTTTTTCTTGGTAGAGACTTCGGTCTCCGTTCTTTTTTTTGCCATACAGAACTCCGATTGTATTTTTTCAAAGCGAAAAAAACGCTTTTCAATATGATACCACAAAATATACATTATTTCAAATATTAATGCGTAAATTCACTGATTTTTTATATTTTTGCGTTTTTAATGCATTTACACGGACGAAAAAATGATATATAATTAAAATTGCAATATGTTTTGCGAGGTGATTTGATTTGGATAAAAAAGATGAAATACTCCTTCAGCAGATAGAAGTTATTCGCGCGATGACGGAGCACAATCTTCGCCGTGTGGGGGCGGATATTTGGGGCGTGCCCGATACGGGAAAGAAAGAAAATTTCGAAAAAAACGGAAATAACACCGGGAATAGTGCGGTCAATTCTGTTGCCGGAGACGAAACGGGGAAAACCGCCGTGTCAAACGGTCAGGGTGACCCGAAAGCACCGGACGAGGAAGCGATCGAGCCCGAAAAAATCGAGGACCTCAAAGCGGAACTTGATGAATATATAGGTCTCGGTTCCGTCAAGGACGAGGTGCGCGACTTGATAAATATGGTGACGGTTTGGAAGATGCGTCGCGAGCACGACCTTCCCGCGCCCGACCTTTCTTTGCATATGGTATTTTCAGGCAACCCCGGAACCGGAAAAACGATGATGGCGCGCTATATGGCGCGAGTGTACCATTCACTCGGTATACTTTCAAAGGGGCAGCTTGTCGAGGTTGACAGAAGCGGTCTTGTCGCAGGCTATGTCGGTCAGACGGCGATAAAAACCTCGTCCGTTATCGAGCGCGCGAAGGGCGGCGTACTTTTCATAGACGAGGCATATTCGCTTTCGTCAGGACGTTCCGAAAACGATTACGGTCTCGAAGCGATCGAAACGCTGCTCAAGGCGATGGAGGACAACCGCGACGATCTCGTTGTTATCGTTGCCGGATACACGGATCTGATGCGCGAATTTATTGACTCAAACCCCGGCCTCCAGTCGAGATTCAACAGGTATCTCAACTTCGAGGACTACACCGTTGAGGAAATGACCGAGATTTTCGAGTTACAGTGCAAAAAAAACTGTTACGTCCTTTCCGACGAAAACGATAATGAAGCCGAAAATGCGCTGACGGAGCTGATTGAATCCGAATCCGATGATGAAGATTTCGGCAATGCACGCGGAATTCGCAATCTTTTCGAGCGCATACTTATCGAGCAGGCAAACCGCCTTGCCGCCGAGGAAAACGTCACGCGCGAAAGCCTGATGACGATCACGGCGGAGGACATAAACAACGCAAAAGTGTGAAAAAAGCACCCTTGAAGGGTGCTTTTTCTTATTTTCGTGAGTTTTTCCAACGTATAAATCGGAATTTCATATTGGTCAAAGTACGCTTGATTTCGTACCAAAAGTCGCGGTAGAAGAAAATGATTACGTTTATGATAGAAAACAGTATCGCAAGTTTTCCGCTCCAGTTCGAGAATATGAATGACACCGCAATTAAAGCCGCATCAATCCATGCGAGCCATTTGACTTTGACAGGCAGGAAGAACAATACCAAAACCTGATAGTTCGGATAAAAGATTGCGAAAGCGAGGAAAAGCGAAAGATTGAGGTACGAGTTCGTTGCGTAGCCGGAGATAAATCCCGAAATCAGCGCACCGATGATGCCGCAAAGGTAAAAAATGTTGAACCTCAAAGCGCCCCATTCGCGCTCAAGCACTGTTCCCATAATGTAATAAAAATAAAGCGCGAAAAAGACGAAAATCAAATTGGTGTCCGGCGGAAGGAAGATGAACGTGAAAATTCGCCAGACCTGACCTGCCGCGATCGCGGCTCTGTCGAACATGAGCCAAGAATAAAGCGAAACGTCCTTGCCGGTGGCGGCTACGGCGATGTCCGCAACATATACGATTGCCATAGCGCCGATTATGATCGTCATCAGATTCGTTATCGCATACGGCGCGAGTTTATATTCAAGCCGACGCAGATTGAATTTCTTTTTCATATTATTTTACCTTTCTGTCTAAAAAGAAAATTACCATTATTTTTGCAGTACCCAAAATGCCGATGCAGACGTATAATGTATTATAGTTAAAGCTTTGAAAAGGAACGAAACAAAGAAGATGGAAACGATAAAGATAAGCGATACGAAGCTGAAGGTCATTTTGTCCAAGGAGGAACTGCCGAAAGCCTATCCGAGCGGCGCGGATACGGATGCATTGTCACCCGAAACGCGTGAAGCGCTTCGCGGATTTTTGAAGAAAGCGGGCAGCTTGCACGGTGTCGATGTTTCGTCGGGAAGACTGTTCATTCAGCTCTACCGGAACAAAGACGGTGGCTGTGAGTTGTTCGTAACACGCTTGGACGGCAAAACCGATGTGATTACGGACGAAATTTTGAGTAAGGAGGAAATACCGATGATGTCACGCGGCGCCGTGAAAACGGATAGTGCGGAAAAAAACAACCGTTTAAGCAGATACGCTGTGGGAATATATGAGTTTTCGGAGCTCGACTCTCTGCTACACGCTTGTGACAGACTGTCCGCGACGGATATTGCAGGGCAAAGCGCCGTATATGCGGATGAGGAACCGTCGCGCTTTTATCTCGTTATATGCGAATCGGGAACACGAAGCGAGCTTCCGACGGATGTTCTGCTTGACGAATACGGCGGCAAACGCCGAAAAAGCAGCGTTTACGCGTACATAAAAGAGCATTGTGATGTCATTTGCGGAGCTGATGCCGTGAAACGTCTCGGTGCGCTCGCTTGAAAATCTTAATCTGAAAACGGAGCCTTTGCGAATGGCATAAGGTTCCGTTTTTTCGTTACTTATTATCGGATGATGCGGTGAAAAGCTTTTTTATCGTGCGCGGCAAGCTTACGTCGTGTAAGCCATTGCGGTAGCTTATCCAGCCGCACAGAATTGTCGGCAACGGAATGAGTATGAACCAGAAGCAGGGAAGCTCCGCGATTGTCGCAACGCCGGAAAGTCCGAGCATCAATCCCCAATACATAGCCTGAAGAATGGAGGAAAGAATCTTGCAGGAACCGCAAAGCGCGATGGCAGCGTCAAGCGGAATGAATTCGGTGATGACGATTATCACGCCCAAAAGCAAGTTGATTGCGGAGGCGCAAAGCGCAATGTAAAGACCGCGCAGCGGAGTGTATTCGGCGCGGCCTGCGTCAAGGCGGATCTTATCCTTTTGACCTTCTTCCTTGAGTGCCATGTAATTGATGTACATGTGGAAAAGAATCGCAAAAACGCTTACCCAAATCATGCAAGTGCGTCTGACGTCGCCGCCTCCTGCAAGTGCAGTGTCAACGGCTGCCGCCGCCATTGAAGTCATAAGTCCGAAAACGGTCATGCCGAACTGATTGAGCATAAGACGGAAAATAAGATAGGAATTGTTTTTTATAAAGGCAATCATATAATAGTCCTTTTCGAAATTAGTGTCTATGTTAATTGTATATAATTCGATCCGAATCTGCAAGCGCCTGATGCAAAAATTCACAGAATATATATTTTATTGTTTACAACAGCGTCATTATTGGTGTATAATAATCTGTATTGACAGTGGTTTTAGCTTAGGAGGAGAGATGTCGCTCGATAAAAATGAGCTTCCGGCGCTTGTTCGGGAGTTTGCATCGTATAAGCTGGTCATACAGCAGTGTTCACCGAAAACGGTTGAAGAATATTGCCTTGATTTGCGTATCTTTTTCCGTTATATCATAGCGGAAAGAAACGGCATAGATGTGACAAGCGAGGAATTCGATTCGATTGATTGCAGCGGCGTAGGCATGAATTTGATCTCGACGATCACAACGGCCGACATATACGAATTTTTCCTCTATGTGGATAAAACGCGCGGAAACAAAGCCCCCGCAAAAGCGCGCAAGCTTTCCGCGATCAAAGCGTTTTATAAATATTTGACGCAAAAAAAGGGAATACTCGAAGTAAATCCGGCGGCAAATATCGAATCTCCGAAGAAAAAGCAGACATTGCCGAAGCATCTTTCGCTTGACGAAAGCATCGCGCTTTTGAACGCCGTTAAGTCGGATTCGGCATCTAAAACGCGCTTGCGCGATTTTTGCATAATAACGCTCTTTTTGAACACGGGAATGCGACTTTCCGAGCTTGTCGGAATTTCGTTTCAGGATATTGACAGCGAGCTGAGGTCTTTGCGTGTCATAGGAAAAGGCAGCAAGGAAAGGGTCATTTATCTTAACGATTCCTGCCAAATCGCAATATCGGATTATCTGCCCGAACGCAGAAACATAAGAACGAAAAAACCCTGCGAAAACGCGCTTTTTGTGTCGCTTCAGGGAAATCGCATCAGTGTGAAAACCGTGCAGTGGCTCGTGAACAAATACTTAAAAGCAGCAGGGCTCGAATATAAGCATTTTTCGACACATAAGCTTCGTCATACGGCGGCAACGCTCATGTATCAATCAGGCGGAGTCGATGTCCGCGTGCTGAAAGAGATTCTCGGTCACGAGCAACTTAACACAACACAGATCTATACGCACGTTTCGAACGAGGGGATGCAGGAAGCTGTTATGGCAAATCCGCTTTCGGACTTCGGCGGAATAAAAAAAGATTGATCTAAAGTCAGTATATACAAAAGAAAGGAAAACGGATGAACAACTTCACCAAAAATCAAAAAATATTTACGATACCGAATATTCTTTCGATAATACGGATAATTTTGATACCGGTGCTTTTTTATTTGTATCTCGTAGTTGAAAATCGTGTGCTTTTCGCGTGCGTGCTTGCGGTTTCGTACCTGTCCGACTTGGCGGACGGTATTATCGCGCGTCGGTTCAATATGATCTCCGACCTCGGCAAAGTGCTTGACCCGGCGGCGGATAAGCTCACGCAAGCGTCGATGCTGATATGCATCTCGCTGACGCATCCGCAGGCGTGGATTCTTTTCGCGCTTTTGGCAATAAAGGAGCTTACAATGGCGCTTGCCGGCTTTTTGGCGGTCAGACGCACGGGAGTTGTTTCCGGCGCGAAATGGTACGGCAAGGTTTGCACCGTTGTACTTAATCTGATGTTCGCGTTGATGCTCTTGATTGAGCCGACGGGCAATGTGTTTGTTGCTCTGTTTGCAGTCTGCGTCGCGGCAATGCTCGCTTCCGCAATAGCGTATGTGCTGTTCTTCACGATGCATTACGACGAAAAAAAGCAGGACGAAAAAAAGGTATAACAAAAATCCTTCGTGTGATTTAACACGAAGGATTTTTTTCGTTTATTTTATTTTTTCGGCAACGGCATTGATGTTTCCGGCTCCCATTACGATAACGGTGTCGCCGCACTTTGCAATGTCTGTGACGTATTTTGCGATGCGATCAAATTCTGAGCCGTCCGCGCCGAGCTCGCCCGAATAAACGACGGTTGCACCGCGCTTTTGTGCTTCTTTCGCAAGCATTGCGGACGAAATGCCGTATATGTCGTCCTCTCGCGCCGCGAAAATGTCCGCAAGTATCAGTACGTCCGATATGGCGAGCGTTTCGGCAAATTCCTCGAAAAGCGCCTTTGTACGCGTGTAGGTGTGAGGCTGGAAAACGGTTATCAGACGTCTGCCGAAGCCTTTTGCAGTCGAAAGAGCAGCTTTTATTTCGGTTGGATGGTGCGCGTAATCGAGGTAAATATCCGCGCCGACTTTGATCTTCTTGACCAATTCCATACGTCGCGTTGCACCGTGAAATTTTTCAAGTCCGAGCTTGACGGCATCAACGGATATTCCGTTTTCAAGCGATGCGGCGGCAACCGCAACCGCATCGGACACGTTGTGCAGCCCGGCTTCTGCGAGTGTGATGCGAGCGAGAGGGGCACCTGCGCGTTCGAGGGTGAATTCGGAGCCGTGCGGAAAAAGCTTTATGTCGGATGCGAAATAGTCGTAATTTTCCTTTGCTTGCAGGTCGGGATCAAGCTCGGTACCGTAGCGCACGAGCTTGCACGAAGCGCCTTTTGCCACTTCGCGAACGTTTGCGTCGCTTTCGTTGATGACGGCAAGCTCGCTGACTCTGCCGAGGCATTTTCGAAACGAATTTTTCACCATTTCGATGTCGGTGAAATAGTCCGGGTGGTCCATATCAATGTTCAATATGACCGCGGTCGAAGGGTAAAACGAAAGGAACGCGTCCTTGTATTCGCAGGCTTCGTAAAGAAAATAATCGCGCGAGCCTTTGCGATAGGTGCAGCCGAGTTCCGGGATGACTGCGCCGGAGGAGATTGTCGGGTCTGCGTCTGCAGCAAGCAGGACGGACGCACACATTCCCGTGGTGGTGGATTTACCGTGCATACCGGACACACCGATGCGAATTTTGCAGTTGTGCATAAG
The DNA here is from genome assembly GCA_964456045.1 of uncultured Lachnospiraceae bacterium. GTDB lineage: Bacteria > Bacillota > Clostridia > Oscillospirales > CAG-272 > DTU064. Next base: position 1,274 of record CAYWAD010000051.1, on the reverse strand, counting down.
CCAACCGAGATAATCCGCGCGCGAGATTCGCGGAATTCCAAGCTCGCCTGCGCGAACGTATTCCGGATTGTCCGTCGGCACGGAGACGGTATAGATCAGCGCGTCCGCGCCTGTGACGTTTTCCGCCGAGTGACCGATTTTAACTTTGATGCCGTCCTTTTCGAGTCGAGAGGTAGCCTCGGATGCGGATCTGTCCGAACCGGAGACTTCATAGCCGAGTGCCACGGAAATCGCCGCAAGCGACGACATATTGACTCCGCCGATCCCGACGAAAAAAATATGCTTTGCCGAGCGGAGCAGCTCTGTTATTTTCTCAGCGCCGAAGCGTGTATTTGATGTGTTCATTTTGTGAAGATCCTCCGAAAAATGCGGTTGTTAAAATAAAATACAAAAATAATTTATAAAGAGGTTGTAACTCTAAAAAAAACAGTTAATAATTTCAATGTAGCATAAAAGCACAAAAAAGAAAAAGTTAGGCTCATCCCTTAATAAATAATCAATCAAAAAGGAGACCGAAAAAATGGTAATCACAGATGTAAAAGTCAGAAAAATGTTCGCAGAGGGACCGATGAAGGCGGTTGTGTCAGTCACGTTTGACGACGCCTTTGCCATCCACGACATTAAGCTGATCTCGGCAAACGACAAGAATTTTATCGTTATGCCGTCGAAAAAGGTGGCGGACGGTGCATACCGTGACATTTGCCATCCCATAAACGCGGAATTCCGCGCTGCAATCGAAACCGCTGTGCTTTCTGCTTACGAAAAAGCTTTGGAAGAAGCCGCTTCTTTGGAAACAGAAGCAGAATAACGAAGCCGAAAACGGACTCACATTTGTCGAGTCCGTTTTTTCGTTCCCGCAAAAAGATTATATCACGGCGAACCCCGAATTGCAACAAGGTGTAAAACAAATAGCGCACGTTTGATCTTACATAAATTTAAGTAAATAGGAATGTTTTTTTGCTCAAATGCAGACAAGAACGTTAAAATGTGATACAATAACATCAAAGAAATTCGATTTTGCGACCGTTTCATTCAAAAGTTGACAGTCGCGTCTCGAAAAAGGTCAGGAGGAACAAGGCCAGCTATGAAAATGACATTTCGATGGTACGGCGAGGGCAATGACAAAATCAGCCTTGCGGACATCAAGCAAATTCCCGGCGTAGACGGTATCGTTTGGGCGCTGCATCATAAAATGCCGGGCGAGATCTGGGAAGAATCCGAAATTGCGGAAGTAAAGCGTCAGGCGGACGAATACGGCTTCAACATTGACGTTG
>CAYWAD010000050.1:2946-10546 GCA_964456045.1 uncultured Lachnospiraceae bacterium | reverse complement strand
CGATAACTGTTGTTCCGAGGTGACCGATATGGAACGGCTTTGCGACGTTCGGTGAGGAATAGTCAAGAACAACGGTTTTTCCCTTGCCCTCATCGGTGCGACCGTATGCCTCTTTTTTATCGATGATTTCCGAATAGATTTTTGATGTAACATACGCATCACAAACGCGGAAATTAAGGTAACCACCGGCGAGTGTCATTTCGGCAACATCCGAAAGAAGCGAATTTTCGGTTATATACGTGCATATTGACTGCGCGATTTTAGGTGGAGCGTTACGAAGCTCACGGCTGAAGCGGAAGCAAGGAAGCGCGATGTCACCCAGGGACTTATCCGGCGGATATTCGAGATATGACGCTATCTCGCCTGCGTCAACCGCGCTGTTCGGATACACTGCCTCAATCGCGATTTTAACCGCATCGGCAAGCTTTTTCTTCAAATTAAGCATTTTTCAGGTCCTTTAATGTTCGATCTTGATTTGTGCCGGCTCAACGGTTGCGGCACCGAACTTATCTATTATATTGTGAATTTTATTGGCGGGATCAAGCAACTCGCTCATTGTGCTGTCGAGGTTGAGAGTATCAATGATGGTTGCTACATATTTGCACATATTAACTTCCGTATACCAAGGACGGGATTTAAGCTCGTCCGTTCTGTAAATGAGGTTAGTTGTGAATATCTGTGCAAAGGAACCTTCGCTGTACGCCTTGTCGAATGCTTCAAGTCCGTTACAGAACAGACCGAACGAACAGAACACATACACGTTTGCCGCGCCCTTATCCTTGAGCTGTCGACAAACGTCGATCATGGATTCGCCGGAGGAGATCATGTCTTCAACAACTATGACATCCATGCCTTTGAGTGAGCGACCGAGGTACTCGTGTGCAACGATCGGGTTTCTGCCGTCAACGATTCTCGTATAATCACGGCATTTATAGAACGTACCGAGCTCGATTCCGAGAACGGAACTGTAATAAATGCAACGCGACATTGCTCCCTCGTCGGGAGAAACGATCATCATGGTGTCCTTATTTATCTTAATATCCGGAAACTTATTGAGCAGGGCTTTGATCATCTGATAGTTGGGATGAACATTTTCAAAGCCGGAAAGCGGAATCGCATTCTGAACTCTCGGATCGTGTGCGTCGAACGTGATAACATTCGAAACGCCCATGGAGACAAGCTCTTGGAGTGCGCTTGCGCAGTCGAGAGACTCTCTTGCGGAACGCTTGTGTTGTCTGCCCTCGTAAAGCATTGGCATAATAACGGAAATTCTGTGCGCCTTGCCTGCAATCGCGCCGATGATGCGCTTCAAATCCTGAAAATGATCGTCCGGGCTCATACGGTTATATTCGCCGTACATTTTGTACTTAACACCGTAATTGAACACATCTACGATTATATAAACATCGTGACCGCGAAGCGATTCGAAAATAAGTCCCTTTGCTTCGCCTGAGCCAAAACGCGGGCAGTCCGTTTTCACAATATAATTCTGAGGTTCGCGTCCTCCGGGCGTACGCCATGTCGCGATGTAATTATTGACGGCTTGCGCAAACTCCTCACAGCCTTTCATTGCTATGACGCTGAGATCGCCGTTAATACAAGTTTCCATTTCAGTTTCCTCCAAAAATATAGTTCTGTACTTCTTAGATTCGACAATATACAACTTATTATAACACAAAAAATTAAAATATAAAACACTTTGTTAAATTTTATTCGATTTTTTCTTTTTATACAGAATAATGATTGCACGGAAGGATTTTTTTTGGTATACTTAACTATAAAGTACGAACTTAATTACAAACGGAGCATCAAATGAAAAAAGGTGTAATCAAATTTTATGCAATAAAACTGCTGTTAATCTTTCTCGTTTCGGTCTGTGCCGCAGTTACGGCTTATCTTGCCGGAAACGTCGCTTCCGAAACCGACGGAATCCTTCGCACACTGATCGCAAGCGGTGTTCCCTTCATATTTTTTATGTATTTTATGTACACGGTCGAGGCAAGAATCAAGCTTCCCGAAGGCTGCACGATGTCGTTCGAATATTTGCTTAAATTCGCATTAAGCGAAACATCTGTGTATGCGATTTTTCTTCTTCCGATCACGGTGATTTGCCTTGTTAATCCGGACTTTTTCGCAAGCAGCGGACTGCTTAGGTATTTTTACATACCGCATTCGCTTTTGACGCTGTTGACCGGCAGTTCTTTGATCAACTGGCTCGCAATGAGTGTTTTTTTCGGCGTTGTTGCTGCCTTGGCGCACTACATAAAATCAACTCGTCCGGTTCCGTTGACGGAACCTATACAATCAGATGCGCTCCGGTCCGACGAATCGGTTGATGAAGAAACCGACGAAAAACTCGACATTGACGAGTCGGTTTCACCCGACGGAGATGACATCAACGACGCTGAGTAAGCCGTCCGAAGCCTTAAATTTCACTTCAAAACCGGCAAATTCAAAACCGTACACACGGTCGGGATCGTTTTGATAAGACGGTCGCGGATCTTCTGCCAAAACAGACTTCAACGCCGCACGTTTTGATTCCGGTATTTTTTCGCACAGTTCGGTCGGAAAATCGACTTCTATCGAATAGTCGAGTTTTTCGTCCGCGAAACCTCCGACTGCATCGGGATGGCTGTCCGACGACGGAAGATACGGTTTTATATCAAAAATCGGCGTTCCGCTCATAAGATCTGCGCCGCTGACCCACAAAACAGGGCCGTCGATAGCGGTCATTTCCAGTTTTTCGAGCTTAACGGACGAAAGTCCGATAGGATTCGGTCTGTACGGGGAACGCGTGGCAAACACACCCACTCGCTTATTTCCGCCGAGGCGCGGCGGTCTGACTGTCGGGTGCCAAACTTCGTTTTTCGCTTCGGAAAACTCCCAAATCAACCAAAGGTGAGAATAGCCATCGATGCCTCGGAATGCTTCTTCCCTTCTGTATTCCGGCTCGAAAACTATTTTCCCGATAAGCGTCGGGACTCGTCCGCTTTGACGCGGTATGCCGAATTTATTCGGAAAATCGGTTATTATCGTTGCGATCTTCTTCACTTTATTTCTCCTTTTGAATCGTATACTTTATTATACACGCAAGGGACACAAAAAATCAATCACTGATATTACAGTCGCTCAAAAGCGCTGACTACGGAGGTCATCATGAAAAAAGCTAAAATATTTTTAATCGTATTTTGTCTGGCGGTTATTGCTGTTTTTTCTGCTGTTTTCGTTTCCGCGGCAGGTCAAGAGCCTCCGATAAGCGTATTGATTTCAAACGGCGGTTGCGAATACACCATCAAGCCCTATCTCAAAAGCTCACAGTATATATTCTACCTGCCCGGAACAGTTGACGTTTCCGAGGTCACGATCAAATACACGGGCACAAAAATGCTTTGCGACGAAACCGGCAGTCCGACTTTATATCGCGGAGACACCTTGGTTTGCGATGCCTCCGGAGGAGAAGTTTCCGTCACGGAATACATAAAATCGAACAAAAACTATAAAAACTACACTGTCAAAGTGCTTCACGGCGGAGACATCGGCTCGGTTTTCATAAATTTGGACGGTGGCGATGACGCGCTTAAAAACGTCAACGCCGTCAAGGGCAACTCCGAGGAAGGCGACATCGTCGTACTTGACAAAGGAGGAAATCTCATTTACGACGGTGATCTCACAAAGCTTTCCGGTCACGGTTTGACGTCCTTCACCCCGTCATATTCGACGGAGGTTAAAAACTCATACAATTTCAAAATCGGCACAAAGACGGAGCTTCTTACCGGCGCGGGAAAAAGCAAAAAATGGGTACTTTTGACTCCGCGTATGTATTCGGGAGAACGAGATGCGTCCGGTCTTTCACAAATTGCCGCGTACAACACCTATTCGAGTCTTATCAAAAACAGCTGCTTCTCCATCGAGGGCGAATACGTTGACGTTTACATCAACGGCGAATATCGCGGTCTTTATATACTGACGGAACGAATGAACAACAAGGCATCGATAAACGTCAACGACCTCGAAGATTACGTCACAAGCGATTCGACTGACTTAAAAACCGTTCGTCAAAAAAGCAACAAAGGCAACGACATCGCGCTTGATACCGGAATCGAAAGCTATACATACGACAAAAACGCCAAGCTCACGGACAAAAACATTGACATTACGGGCGGTTATGTGCTTGAAGTAATGTGCGGAGATTACACGGACTGCGGATTTGTTACAAAGCACGGACTTTATTTTACGATAAAAAGTCCCGAAGCCTGCACAAAAGAAATGGTGCAATACATCGCCGCGTATGTTCAAAATTTTGAAAATGCCATTTATTCCGAAACGGGCTACAACAGCGAAGGAAAACATTACAGCGAATACGCGGACATCGAAAGTCTCGCGGACACGATTCTTGTTTATGCTTACTACATAAATTTCGAATATTTCAGAACGAGTACATACATCTATAAGGATGCGGACGGCGAGGCGCACGACACGCTCACCTTCGGCCCTGCCTGGGACTTTGAAACGGGAGCAGACAGCCTCAAATCCGACAAAACTCTGTTCGGCACGACTTTTGCGTTCGTTTACAATGTTTCGCAGCAGTACATTTGGTCCGAGCAGCTTTGGTGCCACGGTGATTTTATGGCGTGCATAGCAGCCGAAAACGATCGAATGCAGGAAGTTTTGGATCAGCAGCTCGGTCACACTTCATCTACAACGGTAAAAGCGCTTACGACGATTGCGGATGAAGCGTCGCTTTCGGCTGACATGAACTATTCACGTTGGGGTGTTACCAATTTCAATGATGTTTTCTGTGATTTTATCGCAGCGGCGGAAAAGCGCTACAAAACTTGGTACGATACGCTTTGGAATCCGGAAAAATATTTGATCTCGCTTGAGACGGAGGTCACGAAAAACGAGGACGGCACAGTTACTTTGACGGCGGTGGTCAACGGCAAAAACGAAGGCAAGATCCGTTGGTTCAAATTAGACGAGGAGGATCCCCAAAATTCAAGCTCGTTTGCAATATTTTTCAATGAAATAACCGTTCCGGAGGACGGAAGCAGATATTATTACACCGTAGAGGGCGATAACAACGCTTATTACCAATACGCGTACGGAAAGATTTTCTCAGATGAGACAATTGTGATGACAAGCGGCGCAACGGCGGCGACTTACGTCGAGCCGAATCCGGAACCCGAACCGGAACCGGTGACCGAGCCCGAAGAAAACGAAAGCGGTTGCGGAAGTTCCGCGTCACCCGTAATCTTCATTATGCTCTTAGCTTGCCCAATACTTATAAAACGCAAAAAATCATATTAATTTTTAACTTTTCGGAGGTTTTACAATGGAATATCGTAATATGAACGGACGTGACATTTCTCTGCTCGGCTTCGGCGCGATGAGATTTTCTCGCGATTCGGAAGGAAACATAGACAGACCGAAGGCATACTCGCTTCTGCATCAGGCGTATGAAGCCGGCGTAAACTACTTTGACACCGCTTACGTTTATCTTGACGGTGAAAGCGAAAAAATCGTCGGTGAAGCGCTTGCACAGTACCCGCGCGAAAGCTTTTGCGTTGCGACAAAGCTCCCCGGTCGCGAAACCGACAGCCTTGAAAAGGCGCGCGAAATTTTCGAAGAATCCCTGTCCAGACTTAACATGGATTACATAGATTATTATCTGCTTCACGCGATGAACCGAAGAAGCTTCGATAATTTTGTGGAAAAAGGGATCGTTGATTTTTGCGTTGAACTTAAAGCTCAGGGAAAAATTAAAAATCTCGGTTTCTCTTTCCACGACAACTACGAAGCTTTTGAGCACATCATAAACAGCGGATACGATTGGGATTTCTGCCAGATTCAATACAATTACATGGATCAGTTCGATCAGGCAACGACAAAGGGAATCAGACTTTGCGAAGAAAAGAACATTCCGCTCATTATTATGGAGCCGATCAAGGGCGGTACGCTCGCAAGACTTACGGACGATGCAATGCAGCCGCTAAAAGTTCTTCACCCCGATGCAAGCGCGGCTTCTTGGGCGCTTCGTTGGGTTGGTACAGAGCCGAGAGTCAATGTTATTCTCAGCGGAATGAACGAGCAGGATCAGCTTGATGACAATCTCGCTACATTCGGTGAGTTTAAGCCGCTTAACGAAGCCGAGCTCGACGCTGTCGAAAAAACAAGAAAAATAATCCTCTCAAGAGTACGAAACGGATGCACCGGCTGTCGTTACTGTATGCCATGTCCCGGCGGTCTTGATATTCCGAGAATCTTCAGCATTTGGAACGAATACGGCAAATACGGCAATCCCGGAACAGCTCACGGATATGTTCGTATGAAGCCTGAAGCAAAGGCAGACAACTGTCTCGAATGCGGCGCTTGCATGGAAAAATGTCCGCAAGGCTTCGACATAATCGGCAATCTCAAGTCTGCGAAAGCGGAGCTTGAAGAAGCGGCAAAATAAAATAAAAAAAGATCGGGATTTTTCCCGATCTTTTTTAGGAATTGTTCTTAATTTGTGTTGACAAACCCGGAATAAGGTTATATAATTATAAGGAAAATCTATAAGTATACAAGAGACTATATTTTATGAAGGCAACTGTATTTAATATTCAGCGCTTTTCCGTTCATGACGGTGACGGAATACGCACAACGGTCTTTTTCACTGGATGTCCGCTATCGTGCAAATGGTGTCACAATCCCGAAGGAGAAAGTTTTACGCCGTCGCTTATGTATAACGCCGAAAAATGTATCGGATGCGGTGCGTGCGTACTTGCCTGTCCAAACAATGCAATCACAATGGATCAAGCGGCAAAGCGCGCTGTTGTAGATCACTCGAAATGCGATGCCTGCGGCAAATGCGTGCCGTTTTGCCTTGCTGACGCAAGAAGCATCGCCGGCAAGCAGTACACTGTCGAAGAGATCGTAAAGATCTGTCGTTGCGACCGTATGTTTTACGAGGAATCCGGCGGAGGAGTGACTCTTTCCGGCGGTGAAATCATGGCGCAGGATATCAATTTTGTTTACGCTTTGATGAAAGCGCTTGATCGCGAAGGAATCGCCGTGAACATCGATACATCCGGGCTTGCTCCGTTTGAAAAATTCGAAAAAATACTTCCCTTGACAAGTACATTTTTGTACGATATCAAATCGGTTAATGATGATAAGCATAAATACTGCACCGGCGTTTCAAACAAGCTGATTCTCGAAAATTTGAAGCGTCTATCCGATAAGGGTGCATCGATATATCTTCGCATTCCCGTTATCGCTCCGGATCCCGATGCGGACGATGGTTTTGACGGTGCGAACTATTCGGATGAGGACATCGCGCTTTTGGCTGAGGTTGCGAAATCCGTTCGCTACAAGAAGCTTTGCCTTTTGCCCTATCACGACACAGGCACATACAAGCACGCCGCGCTCGGTCACGATACAAAACGCGAATTTTCGACACCGACAACAGAAAAAATAAATGAAATTCGTGAAAAACTCATCTCACTCGGAATTTCTCCCGTCGTTATCGGCGGTTGATACAAAAAATCTTCACATTTATTTATATCACATTTATTTATAAAGGAGTAAAAACATTATGACTGACAGAGTAAAAAAGCTT
>CAYWAD010000050.1:0-2846 GCA_964456045.1 uncultured Lachnospiraceae bacterium | reverse complement strand
TCACATTTATTTATAAAGGAGTAAAAACATTATGACTGACAGAGTAAAAAAGCTTCGTGAAATAAGCGTTACCACAACTCCTACTATCTCAATGGAGCGTGCACATTACTTTACTGAGGCATACAAAAAGTGGGAAGGAAGCGTTTCCGTTCCCGAAATGCGCGCGCTTGCATTCCTTCACTTTATGCAAAACAGGACACTTTACCTTGAACGCGGAGAGCTTATCGTCGGTGAAAAGGGCGAGCTGCCGCAGTCTGCCCCCACTTTCCCCGAACTGTGCTGCCACACCGTTCAGGATCTTGAGATCATGAACGACCGTGAGATCATTTTCTTCAAAAACACGCCCGAACAGCGCAAATGGCACGAAGAAGAAGTCATCCCCTATTGGGAAAAGAGATCAATGCGTAACCGCATTCTCAAGGCGCTCCCCGAAGAATGGCACAACGCTTATGCGGCAGGCATATTTACCGAATTCATGGAACAGCGCGGTCCCGGTCACACCGTTTGTTCCGAAAAAATATACGTCAAAGGTTTTGCGGACTACAAAAAAGACATCGCAGACGCAATCGCAAAGCTCGATTACATCAACGATCCCGAAGCGTACAGACGTCGCGAACAGCTTAACGCGATGTCCATCGCGTGCGACGCTATCATAACGCTCGGAAAGCGTTACGGTGAGCTTGCACTTTCTCTCGCTGAAACCGAAACCGATGAAGATTGGAAGGCGGACCTCCTTACGATCGCAAATAACTGCTCCGTTGTTCCCGAATTTGCTCCGCAAAACTTCCATCAGGCGCTTCAGATGTACTGGTTCGTTCACCTTTGCGTAACAAGCGAACTCAACCCCTGGGACGCTTACTCTCCCGGTCGTCTTGACCAACACGTTTATCCTTTCTATGCGCGTGACGTTGAAAACGGCACTCTCGACGACGATAAGGCGCTTGAGCTTCTCGAATGCCTTTGGGTCAAATTCAACAATCAGCCCGCACCTCCCAAAGTCGGCATCACGCTCAAGGAAAGCAGTACCTACACCGATTTTGCAAACATCAATACAGGCGGTATCACCCCCAAGGGCGAGGACGGCGTAAACCCCGTTTCGTACCTTATTCTTGACTGCATGGATGAGATGAAGCTGCTCCAGCCTTCGTCAAACGTACAGATCAGCCGTAAGACACCGAACAAGTTCCTGCTCCGCGCAGTCGAAATTGCTTCCAAGGGGTGGGGTCAGCCCGCTTTCTACAATACAGAGGCTATAATTCAGGAGCTTATGGAAGCCGGCAAGTCACTTGAAGATGCGCGCCGCGGCGGCACAAGCGGCTGCGTTGAGACAGGCGCGTTCGGCAACGAAGCTTACATTCTTACCGGTTACTTCAACATTCCCAAGATCCTCGAACTTACCTTGTATAACGGCTACGATCACTACACGGGAAAAACAATCGGTCTTCAGCTCGGTGACGCGGAAAGCTTCAAAACTTACGACGAGCTTTACGATGCTTTCTGCCGTCAGATGAAATATTTCATCGACATAAAGACGAACGGATCCGCTATAATCGAGCGAATCTACGCGGATTATATGCCCGTTCCCTTCCTTTCCATCATCACCAACGACTGTATCGCTCGCGGACGCGACTATAACGCAGGCGGCGCGCGCTACAACACGTCCTACCTCCAGGGAGTCGGCATAGGCACAATCACGGACTCACTCTCCTCCATCAAGCGCCACGTTTACGACAAAGGCGAATTCACTCTTGCCGAGCTTCGCGATGCAATGAGCGCGGATTTCGTCGGTTACGAGCAAATGTATCATACAATCCGCACAGACACTCCCTTCTACGGTAACGATGACGACGACGCCGACTCGATAATGAAGCAAGTGTTCGAATTTTATCGCAGCACCGTAACGGGCAGACCGAACGTAAGAGGAGGACATTACAGAGTCAACATGCTTCCCACAACCTGCCATGTTTATTTCGGTGAAGTTATGCTTGCATCCCCAAACGGTCGCCATGCGGCTAAGCCTGTTTCCGAAGGAATCTCTCCCGACAAGGGTGCAGACACACACGGTCCGACTGCGGTCATTCGTTCCTGTGCGAAGATGGACCATCTCCGTACAGGCGGTACACTTCTTAATCAGAAGTTCACTCCCGCGGTGCTTGCAGGCGCAGAGGGCAAGCAAAATCTTGCTGCGCTCATCCGCTCCTACTTCGCTATGGACGGTCATCACATTCAGTTTAATGTTGTTGACAAGGCAACACTTATTGCGGCTCAGAAGAATCCCGACGAATATCGCGATCTGATCGTTCGCGTTGCGGGATATTCCGATCATTTCCGCAACCTTTCAAAGGCGCTTCAGGACGAAATAATCGAACGCACCGAGCAGTCCTTCTCATAAAACAGCAATAAAAATCCACCGTATGCGATGAATACGGTGGATTTTTTGTTTGATAAGATCAGTACCGACTCCACAGATATTTTCCCGATTTTATATTGTTATTTCAGTCTTAATGATGTATAATAACGGCATGAAACACTGATTGCAAAGTGAGGTAAAATATATGTTTAAGACCGAAATGCACTGTCACAGCGGTAACGTAAGCTCCTGCGCGCACGCAACCGCAGAAGAAATCATTGAAAAATACGTTGAAGCCGGATACACAACTCTCGTTTCGACGGAACACATAAATCCATGGACTTTTCCGAGAGAGCTCGAATGCAAAAGCTGGAAAAGCAAGCTTGAGTATTTTATGGACGGATATAACAAGCTCGTTGAAGCCGCAGACGGAAAAATCAACGTTTTGCTCGGTGCGGAAATTCGTTTCATGCGCGAAAACAACAGCGACTACCTC
>CAYWAD010000049.1:0-10864 GCA_964456045.1 uncultured Lachnospiraceae bacterium | reverse complement strand
CGTAAGGTATGCGGGGTAGCCTTCTTCGCCGGGCATTTCTTCAAGACGTCCGGACATTTCGCGAAGCGCCTCTGCCCAACGCGAGGTCGAGTCCGCGATAAGTGCAACAGAAGCGCCCATATCACGAAAATATTCCGCGATTGTGATGCCCGTGTAAACCGAGGCTTCACGTGCCGCAACGGGCATATCGGAGGTATTCGCGATAAGCACCGTACGCTTCATAAGCGACGAGCCGGTTTTGGGGTCTGTAATTTCGGGGAATTCCTGCAAAACATCCGTCATTTCGTTGCCGCGTTCGCCGCATCCGATGTATATAACAAAATCCGCATCGGACCATTTTGCAAGCTGATGCTGAACAACCGTTTTACCCGATCCGAACGGTCCGGGAATGCACGCCGTACCGCCCTTTGCAACCGGGAACATAGAATCAACATTACGCTGACCCGTGATAAGCGGCTCATTCGGGGGCAACTTTTCCTTATAAGGGCGCGCACGTCTCACAGGCCACTTTTGCATCATAATGATCGGTTCGAGCTTATCGTCAGCCGTTCTGAGCTTACCGATAGCATCCGTAACAGTATAATATCCGGAAAGCAGTTCCTCGATAACGCCGGACGTACCGGGAGGCGCCATAATTTTATGCTTTACAACGTCATTTTCGAGGACAACACCGTAAACGTCACCGCCGTTTATGGTATCGCCGCGCTTGGCGGTTGCTTCAAAATACCATTTTTTCTCACGGTCAAGCGCAGGAACATTAACACCGCGAGTGATATTGGGGCCGACGGCATTCTTGATCGCAACGAGAGGGCGCTGGATACCGTCGTAAATATTTTCCATTAGTCCCGGTCCGAGCTCAACCGAAAGCGGCTCGCCCGTCGAAACGACCTTATCGCCTCTGCCGAGACCGGCAGTTTCCTCATACACCTGAATGGAAGCTCTGTCGCCGTGCATTTCGATGATCTCGCCGATAAGGCTGTTTTCACCGACGCGCACAACGTCGAACATATTGGCTTCGCGCATTCCCTCCGCGATAACGAGAGGTCCCGAAACCTTTACTACTCTTCCTTCTGTCACCTTTGTAACCATACCTTTCTTAACGTCCGCGCAAAAGCGCTTGCGTTAGAGAATCTTTTACTTTACTGTAGCTTTTGTTAATCCTTGAACAATATGTCTGCACCGACCGCGGTTTCGACATGCTCTTTTATAACGCGCATACCGTAATTCATCGTACCGTCCGCCGAGGCTTCGGGGAAAACCGTGATTGCCGGAAGCTTACGTTTGGAATAGCGCTTGATCTCCGTGTCGATCTGCTCCGCGTAATTCTGCATAATGAAAATGATTGCGTAGCCGTCATTTTCATCAGCGTCCGACTCTTTGACAAGCGAAGCGAGCGTCGCCGCGGCTTCATCCGCTGAATCCACCTCATGCACCGAATATCCGAGCGCAATAAAGCCGACAACATCTGATCTGTTGCCGATTATACCGATTTTATACATAGAAAAGACGTATCCTTTCTTCGATTGCTTCTACGGAAAGCCCCGCGCGTTTTCCGGCAAGGATGATTCGAGCATTTTTCGAATTATACTCAGCCGAAACGAGATATGCAAACGGGACTTCGCATCCGAACGTCACCTTTTTCGCCGCATACACGGCTTCAAGATACGCATTGTCAAGCGCGCGTTCCAGCTCACCGAGCGATTTTGACTCGTCCAAAACGTCCGCAAGATCAGAACGGTAAGAAACCGCAACCTTTATCACCGATTTGCCGTTTGCAACGGCATCCGTAAGCGCCTCAACAGGCACAAGTCCGCCGTCCGCGAGGGCACGTTCAAGCGTACCGACCGCAGTTTGATCATTTAACTTGGAAATGCGAATCGCCGTCAAAATGTTGGCGGCATCAAGCTTCAGCGAAACGGCGTTGAAAATGAATTTGCTTCCCGTAAGCTTTGCTTCTTCAAGCATAGCTTCGAGACAAGCCTTATCAATCGGCAGATCTATCGACTGAGGATCTCCCGTTTTCGTAAATTCATCGCTTGCGATTTTTGCGGCTTCTGCAAGACGGCAAGGAAGCTTCGAATAATCGCCGGACGCGACCGCCTCGGAATAATCCGATTTTGCAAGCGTACCGCAGGCAAACATAAGTCCTTCCGCCGAAATTTTCTTCGCCGCGCATTTTATCGCAGTCTTAATATTATTCGCGTCATACGGGTAGCGCATAAAGGTGAACATTCCCTCAACAGACACAATCTCGTCTACCGTTTTGTACGCATCGTTGACTATTTCATCGCAAAGCTCGTTTTCGGACACCGAATTTTTACGGCAAGTCTCAAGCAACATTGCGGACGCCGAAGCGGCATCTGACGCTTCGAGCATTCTCGAAAGCAGCTCCTTGCAAACACCTTTTTCCTCTATTGAGCGCAAGTATGCGGACGCATAAAGATACTCCGTATCCTTGGAGCGTTTTTTTGCCGCCGCATTTTCCTTAATATTTTTTATTCTGATCATACTTCGGGATAAAGTGTCTTGTATATAACGGGATCAAGCTTTTCGCGGAGATCGCCCACAAGCAGCGAGAACGAGCAATTTTCCTCGATCTGACCGCATCTGACGATAACGCCGCCGTCGTTCACGGCAGTATCCTCGGCAAGGAACACGCGACGAAGCACATCCGCTCCAAGATCCTTTTTATATTTGTTTTTTATCGAAAATACGCAGTATTCACCGATGTCGGCTCTGTCCTTTTCGTTAAAGACCAGCTCAAACTTGGCAACTTCCGCGCTTTCACCGTACATAGCCTCTTTGGATTCCGCGGCAGCGATGTGATTTTTGATCGCACCGACAGCAAATGAAATAACAAGATCGGCATATTTTTCGCGAGGAAGCGAATAAATGAAATCAAGCGCGTGCTTGTACGCCGCATCCACGTTTTTGCTTCTTGCGCCGGACACAACATTTCGTCTTGTCATAGCCGAAGACGATCTCGCTCTCGTAATAACAGCCTCTGCCTCTTTTTTCAAAGACACATCGATCTCGGCAACAGCAGTCGAAGCAAGAGCTTCATACTCCGCCTGTACACGATCAGCTTCATCCTTCGCCGCGGAAAGGATAGCTTCGCATTCTTTCGTCGATTCTTCCTCTATTTTGGCGATTATATTCTGAAGTCCGTTCATTATCGTTTATTTGATTTGATTATGCAAAAATGATCGGGATAAGCGAAATGAGAAGCGCGAAGATCGCATAAGTTTCAACAAGAGCGGCAGACGTAATAGCCTTACCCACTTCGCCGGGGCGCTTGGAAATGAGGTTGATTCCCGCAACGGAAACTCTCGCCTGCTTGACTGCGGAATAGTAACCTACGACCGCAATGGGAAGGCAAGCAAAGAGGAAGTACGCGCCTTCGGCAGTTGTAAGCGCGGAAAGCTCACCGAGAACGCCGATCTTGAAGAACACGAGGAACGCGGTTACGAGACCGTAAATACCCTGTGTGCCGGGGAGCGCCTGAAGCAAAAGAGCCTTACCGAATTTGGAAGGGTCCTCAACCAAAAGAGCCGTGGAAGCTTCACTTACCATACCAACGCCCTTTGCGCTTCCGATGCCGGGAAGGATCGCTGCGAGAGCTGCACCGATAACAGCGAGAGTAACACCGTTAATGTTTGCCAAAAATTCTGCGAAAGTACCGAAATTCATAGTTTTATCTCCTTGAATTTTTTATTAAAAATTATACTTTTTCTTTGTAAATGTGATATTTTGCCGTAGGCTCAAGCGGAACGAAAGCTCGACCGCCGTCTTCGTAAAATTTACCGAAGAACTCAATGTATTGGAGTCTGCTCGTATGCACGAACGAACCGAGAACATTTATCGCGATATTGAGCAGGTGACCGACCAGCACCGCGATTATGAAAATGACGATTCCACCAAAGGAAAGTCCGCCCATTGTGCCTATCAGGTTAAACACACTCGCAATAACAGCCGAAGCAAGTCCGAGCGAGAGTATTCTCGAATAGGAAAGCAAGTCCGAAACGTAGGAAATCGTGTCGTAAAGCGCCATCAAGCCCTTGAGCACCTTCATTACCGGGCTCTTTTCAGCGCGTCCCTGCGTGCAGATCAAAGTCAAATAACCGATGATCACAAACACAAGTCCGACCTTGGACATAGCGTTTCCAAGTGCGACGCCCACAATCGCAACCGCGGCACCGAGGAACACCAAAATCCAGCCTCCGGCGTCAAAAACAGCGTCGAGGCGTTTGCCCGATGCCCACAAAACGTAAAACTTAACGCACAGCGCGCCGACAAGATGAACCGCGCCGATCGCAAGCGAAACGACGAGGAATGTCATCGGGTCGTTTATCGGGTTAAACCAAAGTGAAAGATCCGCTTCCTCCGCCGCACCGAACATATTGACAGCCATCTTTGTGGGAAGGTCGCCGAAATATCCGCCGAACAGAACTCCCGTCACCATACAGGCAAGTCCGCAATAGGCGAACATCTGAAGGAACTTTTTAAGTCCGCCGCGCGGTTTCATAAGCTTAAGCCCCAGCATACAGCCGACAAACAACAAGAGTCCGTAGCCCACGTCAGCGAACATAAACGCGAATATGATGAGATAGAATATGCTCATCACCATCGTAGGGTCGAACGAGCCGTACTTCGGCAAGGAATAAAGTCCGACAACAGGCTCAAACGCCGTTGCGAATTTATTGTTTTCCAAAAGGACGGGAGCGTCTTCTTCCTCCGTCGGCTCGCGAAGCTCGTAAGCGGCATTGGCGGCTTCAAGCTCCCCAATGACCTCCGTCTCCGCCTTTTCCGGCACCCAACCGGTCAAAATCGAAGTATATTCCGTGTTGAACATTCTCTTTTTCGCGTCCGCAAAAGTTTGATGTGTTGTTTCAACGTCATAGTACATTTGAAGACTTGAAATTCGCGGTGCAAGCTCGTCTGCCTGCCTGTACAAAGCAGACGTTCTTTCGTCGAGCGTCATAAGCTTTTCTTCGAGCGCACATCCAACCGTCTCCGGAGCGGCTTTATACGCCGCAACGGGTGATTTTACAAATCCTGCCGCCGAAAGTGCCCTTGCGACAGCCTGACTGTCGTTTTTGTGAACGATAAAGCTCACATACGAAACTCCGTCCGTTTGATTCTTATACAAAAGCGCGGCAGCAAATTTTTCTTCGATTTCAGCCGCAATCGCATCGGCATTTGAGCCCGACGGGAAGCTTCCCGAATAAATCTCCGTCCTCGACGTTCCCTTAAACGCCGTCGGAAGCTCGAATCCGCGCCACGGATGAAGCGCTTCAAGCTCGGATGCAATCAAAGCCCTGTCCGACGCAATCGAATCAAGCTCACTTGATATATCCGAGACGGATTTTACGAGTTCTTTCGCTTCGCGAAGGAACTCCGGATCGGCATCGCCCCGCGACAGTTCCGGCTTTGCGGAGAGAAAGCCGCGTTTAGGAACGGTTCCGCGACCGGAAAGGAGTTCAATCGCACGCGCACATTCTTCGAGGCTTGCGCCAATAGCGTTCGTCTCCTCAGAGACATCGTTACGCGCCAGAAAGTCCGATTCAACTTGCGGAGCAACGTCAACGTCCACGCAAGAAAGCCAGACAAGCCGCTTCGCAAGCTCGTCACAACCGTTGCGATCAATGACGGCTGTGAGCCGTTTCATCTTACTTACCGACATTTTTTATCAATTCCTCGATTATAATTTCAACCGCAGCGTCCATATTTTGCATAGCGGCTTCGGTCTCCTTTGCAGCCTCCGCCTCGGCTTCGGCTTTGTTCTTTGCTATAAGCGCTTCGGACTGACTTCCGATCAACGCAAGCTTATCCGACATATCCCGCTTTGCCGACTCAACGGCAGCTTCATATTTTTCTTTTGCCTTGATTTTGCGCTCTGCCGAGTACGTCTTTGCCTTTTCCGTCGCGGCGGCTTTTTTTCTTGCCGCTTCGTTTTCGGCAGCTTTAATGGTATCAATAATTTGCTTCGACAACGTATTCCACCCCCGAATTTGATTATCTGATATTTTGAGTATTATACGCCATATCATATGTAAAATCAGTATAACACAAACATCACCGCAAATCAAGTATTTTGTAATTAAATATCGAAAGAATCCACAAGGTTTTCTGCATTTGTCTTTTTTGTCGTTCCTTGATACACAAACTCCCCGGCTTTTTTCGAAAACACGTGAATCATCCTTGATTTATATAGCTTTTTTCCGCCCATCTCGCACGTTGCAAATTCAACCAGATATGTTTTTTTCAGTTTCCGGCATCGCAACGTCACCGTAAGCGCGGGCGGCTTAAAGCGCTTTTTACCTCCCGCTAATTTTTCGGCATTTATATTATCGGCAATTGCAGAAAACTCTCCGCCAAAGTACAAAAGCAACTCGTTTTCGTAAGCCTTGACAAAATCCGACGTCGAAAATTCGTCATCAACAAAAAAACACAGCGTAGCCGCAATATTTCCGTCAGCATCAAAATGAACTCGCCTCACCTTTTTCATCTTCAACCTCCACCTCGACTTTCAACTGTATAAATATATTTATTTTCGTAGCAGACAATTCATTTATTGCGTCAAAAGCTTATTGTAAATGTTTTCGAACTGTGGTATAATTTTATCGGATTTACACATCATTTCTCAAACACGGAAGGAATCATTTTATGCTTATCACCGAAATGAAGCTTCATCCGTCACCGTACAATCTCATACATGACGGAAGCAAAACTGTTGAAATACGTCTTTTTGACGAAAAAAGAGCCTCTCTTGCAGAAGGTGACCTCATTCTCTTCAAAAAGCAACCCTATCTTGCCGAAATGCTCTACCGCAAGATCGCAAAGATCCGCCGCTTTGAAAGCGAAAAAGAGCTTTTTGAAGCTTACTCTCCGAAAGTTCTCGGATGTAAGGAAGACGACAC
Source organism: uncultured Lachnospiraceae bacterium (assembly GCA_964456045.1). GTDB lineage: Bacteria > Bacillota > Clostridia > Oscillospirales > CAG-272 > DTU064. Next base: position 3,944 of record CAYWAD010000049.1, on the reverse strand, counting down.
CGCGGAAACCTTCATCGGCGCTATGAAAAGATACTACAGCGAAAAAGACATCGAAAAATACGGCTGGTGTGCCATTGAGCTTCTGCCATTTGACACATCCGAGCTTAACATAAAGGCAGTCTCCGCTCGCCGCATCAACGATCGCGACATCGAAGTGTATTTTGACGGAGATTTCGAGTTCGGTCACGCTCCGAAACTGTCGGATTTTTCCGTCACGGTCAACGGCAAGCAAATCGAACTTGAGGATCGCTACGGCCGCGACGGAAGCGTGCATTTCTGCCGTATGACAACAATCCGTATGCGTGAAAAGATCCCCTGTGACAACACGGCGGACGTTCAAGTTTCTTACGGAAAAACCGTCCTTCCCGTTCCTTTCGAGGATTATTATAAATACAAACTTATCTCAAAATCCGGCGTTCCCGTAAAAGGAAGTGCGAGGCTCATTTGGGGCGAAAAAACCGTTGCTCGCGCAGCCGAACTCGTTGACATTCAACTCTCCGCATCGCCCGAAATCGCCGCTCAAATGGTTGAATCCGGCGCGTCCCTCTGCATCTTCGGCAAAGGCGAAAACGCTTACCACATTCCCGAACATCGCTCCGGCTACAACATCGACTCGCTCTACGTCGAAGGCTTCGGCGGAATAACCTGCTCGATCACGGAAGCAAACGTCTGGCATTGGCACAACGAAAACGAATCACGTCCCGATCCCGAATACACAACGCATTATCGCAACGAGAACATCCTCATTCACGAGTTCGGTCACGGTGTAAAGATCGCCGGCATCGACAGAATGGAGGATCGCTCGCTTTACACCGAATTTCAAATGCTCTACCGTCACGCAAAATACGCGGGACTTTGGCCCAATACATACGCAATCTCCAATTCGGACGAATATTTTGCAACGCTTTCCGCAATATGGTTCAATGTAATGAACGAATGCCACGCAGACGACGGCTGGGACGGAACTCGCGGCCCGATCAACACAAGACGTGAGCTTTACAATTACGACATCGACGCGTACAAATTCTTCTCGAAAATATACCCCCACCGCGACCTTGACGGCGGCTGGACGCCCGTGCCCGACCTTTACAAGGTCACAGGTCTAAAAGACGAGCCCGAGGTTGACTTCACGGGAAGAAATTACATCCTCAATTACCCCGAAACCGAGCCGGATTACACAGGCTTGAAATATAACGAAAATTATAAACTTTCGATGCCTCGCGAAGGTCTCGTCATCGACACGGGCGCATCGGACGGCTATACGGGCGTTTGGTACGACTATTCCGGCGACGGACACGACGAAAGCGCAATGACTTTCACATTCGAGGAAGTTTCGCCCGCCATCGAAAAGATGAACGACGACGAGGACGAGTTCGAGCGTATTCACACAGTACGCATCAAAAATGTCGCAAGAGGCTACCTCGCAGTCGAGGAAAATCGCATATCCGCCATCGGTGACGATACCGAAAAAGCAACCGTATTCACCGTCACTACGATGGGAACACATCCGTTCGCGATGATAAAAGTCGGCGACCAGCGTCTCGTCATCGACGGTAAGCCCGACATGGGCACGCCGCTCACGCTCACGGACGACGAAGCTCGCCGCGGCGGTATGTGGCATCTCGGCAATTTCGCAGATCTTTCAAAGCATCTCGTGTTCATCCACGACGGTTGCGCAGACGGCAAGAGCCGCGGAACCGTTGCCGCAAAGGACGACTTAGTATCGCTCACGGCAGAGGCCGAGCTTGACGGAAAGAAGTTCGCAGGCTGGATCGCATCCCATGGCGAGATCGAAAACGCAAACTCCACCTCCGCTACGCTCAAAATGCCCGATTCAGACACCGTCGTTTGGGCAAAATATGAATAAACGTCCATAATACGTCAAAAGGCGATGTAAAGCTCAAAATGAGTTTTACATCGCCTTTTGTTGTCAAAAAAGCTTCATTTTTTATATAAGCAGCCCTGATAAAGCCCGTTTTCGCTCATATATTTGTCAATCAAGGTCACGACTTTGTTCTTTTCGAGATTCCACATCGGCGCGATCAAAAGATCGTGCGGAGCGTCACCCGTAACGCGGTGAAAAATTATATCCGGGCGGACACGGCAGATCGCTCCTGCGGCGATCCTTATGTATTCGTCCATTTCAAGCGGCGTGTATTTACCGTTTCGGTACATTTCGGCAAGCTCGGTGTCCTCGGTGACGTAAAGCGAATGCAATTTTATTCCCTTTACCGGATGCGAATTGACGAACCTGACCGTTTCGTATACGTCGGCTTCCGTTTCGCCCGGCAAACCGATGATTATGTGTGCGATAATTTCGATGCCGTACTTGTCCAGAAGATTCACCGCTTCGGTGAAGCGCGATGTGGGGTATCCGCGATTAAAACGTTTTGCGGTTTCGTCATTTGAAGTTTGCAGTCCCAGCTCGCACCAAACGTCGTGAGTTTTGTTAAATTCACCGAGCAGTGCCGCGCGCTCGCTGTCTATGCAGTCGGGGCGTGTACCTACTGCGAGGATTTTGATTCTGTCGTCGATAAGCGCCGCCGAATAGCGTTCGCGAAGTAAGTCCACGGGAGCGTATGTATTAGTGAAATTTTGAAAATATGCGGCGTATACGCCTGCTTTTTCCGCAGACGGAGATGCCAAAAATGCGCGCGCCTGTGCTTCAATGGATGCCGTTCCGTCTATGTGTTCGCCCGCTCCTCGCTCTCCGCAAAAAATACAGCCTCCGACACCGCAAGTTCCGTCTCTGTTCGGGCAGGTGAAGCCGCCGTCTATGCATATTTTACCAACGCGCATGCCATCGTATTTGCTTCGCAGATACGGAGAAAGAATGTTATATTTTTTGTGTGCCCAAAACATATTGAATCCTTTGCGATGTGAATCTTTGCGTTTCCGGTCAAATCAATCTTTTCAAAAACGAAAGCGAATGTTCTATTGCGGATTGCGTTCCGCTTTCCGTAAATCCGTGACCTTCTCCGCTCAAGACAACCGTTTTGCAGTTTTTATATATTTTTTCGGCTTTGAACGAATCGTCAAGAGGTACGATCTGATCTTTGTCTCCGTGGATTATCAATACGTTTCCTTCGTAATTCGGAACTACCTCAAACGGGTACAACTCCTTGATAGACGAAAAGAAACGCTTTCCAAGCTTCAATCCCCAAAACTCGACTTCTTCCGGAATACCGGTTTCATCAAAGGCGTGACGCCAATTATCGGGAATGCAAAACGCCGGATAATAAAGAATAACTCCCTCGATTTTTTCTTTCATTTCCGCTGCTGCAAGCGCAGTTACAAGCCCTCCCTGACTTCCGCCAAGAAGAAAAATTCGCCCCGAATCAACAAAATCAAGTTTTGATATATGTTCTGTAACGGCAACAAGATCTTCTTTTTCGCTGAAGATCGTCATATCCGATGAATTGCCGGTACTTTGCGAACGAGTTGACCCTCCGCAAAAATCAAAAGCATACGAAACGAATCCGTTTTCGGCAAAAGCTTCACATTCTCTCGTGAAATCAGAACCTATGCCGTTATATCCGTGACTAAATATAACAGCGGGTGATTTTCTTTCATTTGACGGGCAAAACAATGTTCCGTGCACTGCTTTATCGGCATAATTGATAGTATACTTTTCCATTTTTTACCGCAAAGTAACAAAAAACAAACTCTTTTTTATATTCATTTCGATTTTATGTATTCGTCGATAGCGGCTGCGGCCGTTTTACCCGCGCCCATCGCGAGAATTACCGTTGCAGCGCCTGTAACAGCGTCGCCGCCGGCATAAACCGCGGTACGGGACGTAAGGCCGTTTTCGTCCGTGATAATGCCGCCCCATTTTTGCGTTTCAAGCCCGGAAGTTGTGGACTTGATGAGCGGATTGGGCGATGTACCGAGCGACATGATAACGGAATCGACTTCGATATCGTGCTCTGAGCCCTCAACCG
>CAYWAD010000048.1:0-10932 GCA_964456045.1 uncultured Lachnospiraceae bacterium | reverse complement strand
CCCGACAGCCCGAACCACCCCGATTTCACCGATACAACACTTTGCCCCGGTGAAAAATACGATTATACAACCGTATACGAATTTACAGTAGAATAATAAAAAAGGGAACGTGAGGGTGCCGACGGTGCTCTCACGTTCGATGTCTGTAACGTGAATTTATTTATTGACGAAAAATACACCGGTGAAACGGTCGGAGCCGTCTTGCGGAAGCTCGGATTTTCCGGAACTATGATAAAACGGATGAAAAGGCTTACAAACGGCATAACGGTAAACGGCGAACACGTTACCGTTCGCTATCGACTCGGAGAGGGAGATGTGCTTTTTTGCGATGACTCGGACTTATATTCGGATGAAAATCCGAATATCGTTCCGGTTGATCTCGGAATTGATATAATTTATGAAGATGAAGCCGTTATCGCGGTGAATAAGCCTGCCGAAATGCCCACTCATCCGTCGCACGGACATTACGACGACACTCTCGCAAACGCGCTCGCGTTTGAATACAAAAAGCGCGGAAAGCCGTTTGTGTTCCGTGCCGTAAACAGACTCGACGCCGATACAAGCGGCATTGTCTTGATCGCAAAATCAATGAGCGCGGCATATACGCTCTCGCGCGCGATCGCAGATGGCGACATCGTGAAAAAATATGTTGCCGTGCTTGACGGCGAGCTCGAAACCGAAGTAGGCGAAGCTGTCCGAATCGAAAACAAAATGGCGAGAATGCCGGGCAGTATAATCAAAAGGGAGGTAACGGACGGAACTTACGGCGACATTGCCGTAACCGAATACACATGTATATATAAAGGAAATGGGATCTCCGTCGTTATCGCGTCTCCAATAACCGGCAGAACGCATCAGCTTCGCGTGTGCTTTTCAAACATGGGACACCCGATTTCGGGAGATGATTTTTACGGCGGCTCGCCGGATAAAATAAAACGTCAGGCTTTGCACGCTTATTCGCTTTCGTTTGTTTCCCCGGACCAAAGCCGAAGAATAAATGTGACCGCACGCGTCGCGGACGATATAGCGTCCGTTTTGAAAATTTATGCCAAGGAGTCTTTGATTGATGAATTCTGCTGTTAAAAAAATCAAAAAATATGTGCCGATACCGTCCGCCGTACTGTTCGCGCTGTTGCCTATTGCAATTGCGATTCACGTTGTCGGGCTTTTGTCGCCTGCATTTTCGGATTTTTTCAATGTGTATATATCTTCCGTATTTCGTGCGGTGCTTGCCTACATTACCGGATGGATACCGTTTTCATTAGCCGAAACTCTGGTTTTGTTCCTCCCGTTTGCCGCCGTTGCAATGATTATTTGGATTTTTCGCGTCGTGCGCGATGATGAGATCAAGGCGTGGCGAGCAACGGTCGCGCTTCTCTCCGCCGTGGTGTACATTTATCTCTGCTTTGCTTTTAATTTTGCTCTCGGATACCAAGGCACCTCGCTTGAGTCAAAACTTGACCTTGACAGACACGACGTTTCCGCTGAGGAGTTGTTTCAAACTGCGGAAATATTGACAGACATGGTGAACTCGCTTTCCGAGGAGGTCACTTATGCCTCGGACGGCCATTCGATCATGCCGTATTCTTATTCCGAACTCAATAAAAAACTGAACGATGCCTACGTTTCACTTGCGGACAAATACGATTTTGTTCCTAAGCTGCGCTCAAAAGTCAAGGAAGTCGCGCTTTCCGAGCCGTGGACGTATACTCACATTTCAGGCGTATATACCTTCTTTACCGGCGAAGCAAACATCAATGTGAATTTCCCCGATTATACCGTCCCGTACACAATGGCGCACGAAATGTCGCATCAAAGGGGAATCGCGCCGGAGAATGAAGCTAATTTTATGGCATTTTTGGTTTGTATGGAAAGCGAAGATGTTTATATCCGCTACAGCGGAGCGCAAAACTTGCTCGAATACGTCTCGTCATCGCTGTACAAAGCCGATAAGGAGCTTTATTCGTACTGGCTTTCCACCGTCAGTCTCGACGTGCGAAATGAAATGATCGCGTACAACAATTTCTATGACAAATATAAAGACAATGTCGTTGCCGATGTTTCGGGAACAATAAATAACGCCTATCTCCAAAGTCAGGGAACGGAAGGAACCCGCAGCTACGGCCTTGTTACGGATCTTGCCGTAGCGTATTTTTGCGGCTCGTCTGTGTCAGAGGAGTAACACGCACACAAAATGCGGAATATAATTTAATGTTCCTAAGAGATTTTGCGCTTATTGTCGCAATACTTTACGAAATTTACGGCGTGTTTTCATGGAATTGCAACCAAAACGCATAATTATTAAAAAAACTTGAAAAATACACTTTCTTTTTTTCTTGTATTCTGTTATAATGTAAAAGTTAAAGAATATGCTTATAAATTTGTAGATTGGTTTCGTTTGAAAGAACGAATTTGATTATAACATCCGTTGGAGGAGACTGTATGGAAAAGTTTGTCATAGACGGCGGAAAGCCGCTTATTGGCAACGTAAATACAAGCGGGATGAAAAATGCCGCTTTGCCGATTATATATGCAACTATACTCGCAGCAGATAAATGCAGGCTGGAGAATATTCCCAATATAAGCGACGTGGATACTTCATTTGAAATTTTGAAGGGAATGGGCGCAGAGATCACTTATGTCGATAAAACAACCGTTGATATAGATACAACAAATGTTGTGGGTTCCTCGTCGGATCCTAAGCTTGTTTCTAAGCTCAGAGGCTCGTATTATCTTTTGGGTGCAGAGCTCGGACGTTACGGTAAAACCTGTGTCGGCTATCCCGGAGGATGTGATTTCGGCGGTAGGCCGATCGACTATCATATCAAGGGCTTCGAAGCTCTCGGCGGTGAAGTATCTACCGATGAAAGATACATAAAGATCAACGCTCCGCTCGGCGTGCGCGGCGATAACATTTACTTTGACGGCATCTCCGTCGGAGCAACGATAAATGTTATGATGGCGGCTGTTCTTGCACGCGGCATAACAACGATCGATAATGCCGCAAAAGAGCCTCATGTTGTCGATGTAGCTAACTTTTTGAATACCTGCGGTGCGCGTATAAGCGGCGCGGGAACGGATATGATAAAGATACGCGGTGTTGAAAAGCTTCACGGCTCGACGTACGCAATCATCCCCGATATGATCGAGGCGGGTACGTTTATGATTGCGGCTGCCGCAACGGGTGGAAAAATCAAGGTCGAAAACGTCATTCCCAAGCACCTTGAATCCATCGCGGCAAAGCTTGAGGAGATCGGCGCCGAAGTTGAAATGCTTGACGATGCGGTTGTCGTCACGGGTGCGGATGAATATAAGAAAACCTATGTCAAAACCATGCCGTACCCCGGCTTCCCGACAGATCTTCATCCTCAGCTCGTTCCGCTTCTTGCAGTCGCAAAGGGAACTTCGAGCGTTAAAGAGACGATCTGGCCCAATCGCTTCCGTTACGTTCACGAACTCAACGCAATGGGTGCGAATATAAGCGTTAACGCAAATGTCGCAACGATTGCCGGTGTCGAAAAGCTTCATCCGGCAGAGGTAAAAGCGGTTGATTTGAGAGCCGGATTTGCCGTTTTGATTGCGGCTTTGATGACGGAAGGTGAGACTCGTGTTTCCGGAGTTCAATACATTGAGCGCGGCTACGAGGAGCTTGTACCGAAGCTTACTAAGCTCGGCGCAAATATCAAAAAAATCATGGTGCCAGACGAGGCATCGTCAATAACAAAATAAATTTCGGAGGAATTGAAATGAAAGTAACAAAGGACACATTGATCAGCGAAGTTCTTGAAATGGATATTGAAACCGCACGTTTCTTTTTTGAAATCGGTATGCACTGCATCGGATGTCCGGCATCCAGCGGAGAAAGCATCGAGCAGGCTTGCGCCGTACACGGCACAGACCCCGACGAGCTTATCAAAAAGATCAACGAATTTCTTGATTCCAAGAAATAAAAAAGGAAGGACATCGTTTTCGGTGTCCTTTTGATTTACGGATGTATTATTATGATTTTAAGCAAAAGACTTAACGCCGCCGCCGCTTACATACGGAAAGGAGCCGTGCTTGCGGATGTCGGCACGGACCACGCTTATCTTCCGATTTTTGCCGTCGAAAACGGTATCGCAAGCCGCGCCGTTGCATCGGATATAAACGAGGGACCGCTAAAAAATGCCGAGTCCAACATAGAAAAGCACGGACTTTCGGAAAAAATCGAATGCATGCTTACCTCCGGCTTTGCAGGGCTTGACAGCTTCGGCATAACCGATGCGGTTATAGCCGGAATGGGCGGAGAGTTGATCGCGACCATCATTAAAAACGCAAATTTCATACGGCAGGATTGCTTTCGTCTTATCATTCAGCCGATGACAATGCACGAAACTGCGCGAAAAGCGCTTTTTGCTCTCGGTTTTTCCATTGTCGGAGAGTGCGTTTTGAAAGAGGACGGGAAGTTTTATACCGTGATTTGCGCCGACTATACCGGAAATGCCGTCTTTGACGTTGATGATTTTTCACTTTTGTACGGCGACGAAAGCCTTCGCAACTACGAGTCCGACAATGTGAGAAAAGAATACCTCACGCGCGAAATTTCTAAGTATGAGCGCATTTCGAAAGGGAAGCGCAGCGCAGGAATCTACGCCGACGCGGAAGAAGAAATCGTAAGAAAACTCAAAGAAAGGTTATGATGTATGATGATTCCAAATGTAAACGAGCTTTATCGCTATCTTAACGAAAAAATCCCGATGTCCCTCTCGTGTGACTGGGACAATGACGGACTTATGGTTGCAGCAGACGGAAATCGCAAGGTAAATAAGATTCTTTTGACGCTTGATGTAACAAAAGATGTCGTCAAAGTTGCGAAAGAACTAAGCTGTGATGTCATAATATCTCATCATCCGCTGATTTTTAAGCCGCTTGCGTCCGTGAATGATTCCGATTCCACATCCGAGATCGTCATTTGTTCGCTCCTTAACGGTATTTCGGTTATGTCGTTTCATACGCGCCTGGACGCGCTTAAAGACGGCGTGAACGACGTTTTGGCAGAGCGTATCGGAGTTAAGGATGCGTCGGAATTCGGTCCCGAAGACGAAGAAATCGGCCGAATCGGCGTGCTTGACGGGGAAATGACACCCACAGACTTCGCACTGAAAGTGAAAGACGTGCTCGGCGCAGATTCGGTTAAGCTTACTGATGCGAATAAGCCGGTTAAAACAGTCGCTTTGCTCGGTGGGCGCGGCAAGGATTATGTTCTTCCGGCAAAGCTTGCCGGAGCGGACGTTTTTGTCACCGGTGAAATCACTTACAACACCGCCGTGACGGCAAAAGATTCCGGTATAAGCGTGATCGAAGCAGGGCATTACTTTACGGAAGTGCCCGTGCTTGATTTTCTCGAAAAGCTCATAGAGCAGGCTTTTCCCACTGTGACTGTCGAGCGCGCAGTGAGCAATCCGACAGTCACGCTTTGATGTTGAATAAAAAAACGGTACAGCCCTCCGGCTGTACCGTTTTTTGTTTATTTTATAAGATTATCTATCCAAGAATTACGCATAAGACTTCCCAAGCCTCTGGCGCTGTGCTTGAAGCTTGAGCCACATGCGATAAATTCGGGAATGCGCGATTCTTGAATCCCGTAGTCCTTTATAAGAGTGGTTTTTATTTGACTTTCGATAAATTTTGACTCTCGCGGGCGCTCGCTTTCTATGATAAAAGCGTCCGGATCGAGTATCGTTACGATGTTATAGATCGCGCTTGAAAGTTCATTTACGATTTCTTCGTCCGAACGGCTCGATTGAATTCTTTTTTCAAGCGGCACACCGTACCTTAAAATCATACGTCCGAAGTCACATTCCGAGCTGTGAGCGCCCTTGATGAAGCGTCCGTGACTGTACACCGCGCCGTCAATGGCTTCGCCCATATACATATACACGATCACGCGGTTTGTGTTGTCGGGAATCAAGTCAATTCCCGAAATCGCTGCCGCGTTGACGTTTTTCATTATAACCGTTATCTTTTGACCGAGCAGTTCTTCAAAAGTCTGCCTAATGGGAATCGTGTTCAGCTCCGGAACCTTGGGCGAAACAACCTTGTCCTCCTCGGCAATGTAAATTCCCGGAACGGTGATTCCGATGCCAATCATTTTGTCCTTGTCGCGGCGATTGTTTATGTATGCCGCCGCGGATTTGAGGAAAAGATAAAGATTGTCATCATAGTAAATGGATTTATTATATGTATATGTCATACTATCGACAAGATTTAAGCTTAAATCTATAACCGAAAGATTGAATGCGTGTTCAGTGAGATCTATTACGATTGAATAATGCATCGTGTTCAGCGAAATAAGCCCGGCTCTGCGACCTATATTTGATTTAACTTCCAACTCTTGCTTGACGATTTCGAGCTTGAGCATCGAATCTATGACCTTGCCTACCGTCATAAGGCTGAGTCCGGTAGCTTCCGCGATTTCAGAGCGACTTATGAAACAATTTGCCGCGACGGTGTTGAAAATGTTTTTAATGCTTTCGCTTTTTACGCTTTTTAGAATATTTTTTTCCACATTGACCTCTCGGAAAATAAAACTGATTATAATTATCATATAATATGATTATTAAAAAGTCAAGGACAAAATGTAATAACAACGGGGATATTATATTTTTTTTAATAATTCAAAAATATACTTGCAATTGTCCGTTTCTTCATATATAATCTGTGTATCAATATAAGAAAAATGTGAGGTATTCATCATATGCTTGAAACGATTATTAAGATTATTTCCGAACAGCTTGCGATTGACGCAGATAACATTAACGTTAATTCCGCATTGAGCGATGATTTCGGCGCGGACTCTCTTGATATGGTTGAAATACTTATGGCAATTGAGACAGAAACGGGAGTAAGCATTTCCGACGAAGTTGCCGTGGAACTCAAGACCGTAGGCGATCTTGTTGCGGCGGTTGAAGCTAAAGCGTAACCGAAAAGCAAAACAAGACTCATTTGAGTCTTGTTTTTTATTTTGTTAAAATCGAGAAAAATGGTATTGACACTTCTTTTAGACGAGCGTATAATAATATAAAATAAAAGAAATTTTCAGTCGAAATTCGTTTTTTCGGCTGATGCGGAAAGGTAATAAATCAATGGAACTCGAAATCTTCAAAAAGCTTCCGGATGCGGAATTTGACGTTATGTGTGCAATTTGGGACAGCGAAATACCTACATCTACACCCGTTTTGATGAAAGCACTCGGTAACGACAAGGGCTGGCGTGCGCCCACTCTCATTTCTTTTCTTGTAAGACTTGAGGATCGAGGATTTATTCGTTCCGAAAAGGCCGGCAAAGAACGCAAATATTATCCGCTTATAGACAGAACAACCTATATGAACCGTTTCACCAAGCACTTCTTGGAACAGTATTACGGCGGTTCTCTCAAATCTTTCCTCGATGCACTCGCGGACAGCGGTAATCTTTCCACGGATCAGTTCGAAGAGCTTCTCGCTTGGCTTCAGTCCAAAGCTTTTTAATACGATTGAACACATTAAAACCGTATTCCGTGCTTAATAAAGCGCGATTTCTTAACATTTGCTATGAGCATAATACATCTCCGAAGCAAAGCGAAGGTATAGGTACGCTCAGCGAAAAGCGTATACATAAGGTGTTGAAAGATTACTTTGAGCCCGATAAGGTATATCAGGAGGTCCCGTTTCTCGGATATGTCGCGGATATTAAAAATCCGGACGGTATCGTTGAAATTCAAACAGGCTCGCTTGCGCCGCTGTATCCGAAGCTTGCGGCTTTCTTGCCGGAAAGTCCGGTTACGCTCGTTCACCCGATGATCGAAAATAAAACGCTCTCGTGGATCGATCCCCAAAGCGGTGATATTTCACCTCGAAGAAAATCTCCGCTTCACGAAACAACTGTTGACGGGCTTGCGGATCTTTATAACATAAGAAGTCATCTTTCGCATCCGAATTTGAGGATTCGTCTGGTGTTCATTGATGTTGATGAATATAAATACCGTGACGGCCGGAGCAAAGACGGCAAGAAAGGCTCGCACAGATACGAGCGCATCCCCGTTGCCGTAAATAGTATCGTTTGCCTTGACAGCGTAAAGGATTATATCGAGCTGATTCCCGAAGCTGTCCGAGGCATGAAAGACGGCTTCACGGCAAAGGATTACGCCGCCGCGATAAAGAAAAATCCCCGATATGCGTACTATTCTTTAACCGCACTCTTAAACGCAGGCGCGGTAAAGAAAGTCGGAAAAATAAAAAATTCGTTTGTTTATACGGTAAATTCCGATTTATAAGCGTGCTTACTCTCGGAAAGTCCGCAATTTGTAATTATTTCATCAAGCGTCTGCGCAGACAAGTGCAGGCGCTTGTTTTCTTCTTCGGAAAGCGGCGTTTCCATTATCTCACGAATGCCGTTTGCCCCAATGACGCAAGGGACGGAAAGCGCAACGTCGTTTATACCGTATTCGCCCTTCAGCAGTACGGAAACGGGAAGCACGGAATTTTCGTTTTTCAAAATCACGGACACCGTTTTTGCAACGGACGAAGCAATTCCGTAAGCGGTTGCGCCTTTACCGTCGATTATCTTGTACGCACTCGATTTAACGGACTCGAATATGTCGTCAAGCTCGTCCGAACTGCATTTGCGGCAGCCGTGATGGCAATATTCAACGAGATTTATCCCCGAAATGTTCGCTCCGCTCCAAACCGGGAACTCGCTGTCGCCGTGCTCGCCGCAAATAAAGGTGTGGATGTTCTTTGAGTCTATTTCAAAGTATTTTCCAAGCTCATATTTCAAGCGCGCAGTATCAAGTACACAACCTGTGCCGAACACGCGAAATCTGTCAAGTCCGGTTGTTTTTATCGCGGCGTAGGTTAAAATATCGACCGGATTTGTCACCATCAATATTATCGCAGACGAGGTGACGCTTGAGATTTTTTCGCAGATTTCTTTAATGATCGAAAGATTGTTACGAACAAGCTCAAGCCTGGTTTCTTCGCCGTTTTTTTGAGCGTAGCCCGCGGTTACAATGATTATATCCGCGTCGGACAAGTCTGAATAATTGCCGGAATATACTTTTGTGTGAGACGACGAAGTAAACGGAAGCGCATGAGAGATGTCCGTTGTTTCCGCTTCGGCTAAATTTTTGTTTATGTCGAGCAGCACAAGCTCGGAAATAAGCCCGTCACACGATGTAAGAAGCGCATAAGCCGATGCCGCGCCGACTGCGCCGACGCCTATTACGGCACATTTTCTTTGTTTCAGCATAAAAACACCTTCTTTTACGATTTTGTTGTATCTTTATTATTGCTGGGACAGGATTTTTTATACTTTGATTTTGTTTATTGTGTGGAGTAAACGCTTTACATCTGCTGTGGTGTTAAATGCCGAAAAGCTCACTCGCACGCCGCCGGACGGAAACGAACCGACCGTTTTGTGAGCGAGCGGAGCGCAATGCAATCCCGATCTGACACAGATATTCGCCTTTGAGCAAACCTCGGACACTTGTGCCGGTGAGATTCCGTCTATGTTGAAAAGGACGACAGAGCCTAAATTTTCACCGTACAAAGTAATGCCTTTCATCTCCGAAAGCCCATCGAGCGCAATTTCGCAAAGAGATGCTTCGTGCGCCCTTATCGAGTCTGTGCCGTTTGAGATGACCCAACGAACGCCCTCTCCGAAAGCTGCGATTGCAGGAGAGGGAAGAGTTCCGGCTTCGTATCTGTCCGGATAATGCTCCGGCATCGTCAGCGGAACAGATTCCGTGCCGCTTCCGCCCTCGATTATTGTTCGGTATCTTTTCTCGGAATTGCCGAAGACGATTGCCGCAGCTCCCTGAAATCCGAACAGCCCCTTGTGCGCCGGAACGCAAAGTATATCAATTTTGTCTTTTTCGATGTTTATGTCGTAAATTCCTGCGCTTTGTGCGGCATCAACAATGAAAGTAATGCCGTTGGCGCGGCAAAAATCGCCGATCAAGCTGATCGGAAGCTTTTTCGAAACAATATTCGATGTGTGAACGCACACAAGCGTTTTTGTGTTTTTGCGAGTTAAGCTTCGAATGGATTCAAGCGTTGAAGCGTCGTCACCCGTTGCGTCAAATATGCTGTAATTCGAATGCTTCTCGCGGCACACGGCGTCGACCGGACGCAAAACTCCGTTATGCTCGAAATTGCTTATCAAAATATGCTCGCCGTAGCCGACTGCGCCTTTTATCGCCATATTTAACGCATATGTCGTGTTCATTGTGAAAGAAACATTTTCGGGATTTGCAAAAAAGAGCTTCGCAAGCGCCTCACGAGTCCGATACAGCTCCTCCGCCGCTGCAATCGAAAGTTTGTGTGAGCCTCGCCCCGGATTTCCGCATTTGTTTCGCACAAAACTATCCGCATATTGGTAAACCGATTCCGGCTTGGGAAATGTTGTAGCCGCGTTGTCAAAGTACACGATTCTTTTCATAGCTCTATATAATCCTTTAATCTTATTCCCGATTTACGCATTATTTTTTCCGCATTATCAAGCTGATTTTTCGGAATTTCAATGCCGAATGCGCATCCCCTTTTAGTCGCAGAAGCATCAAGCTCAACAATATTATGGGGAATGTTTGATTTTGTCAGCGCTTTTGTCGCACGTTGAACCGATGTCATAGATGCAAAAGGGTAAATATATCTCATAATCTCCATCCGTGTATAAAAGTACTAACAGTATATGCCGATTTCCGTTTTTGAGCATAAGAAAAAGTCCCTTCAAGGGACTTTTTCTTGAAACGATTTATACATCAAATATATGAAGCGTTATTTGTGATAGCGGCAATTTTCAGCTATCTTTGATAGTCCGATACGCTCACAGATCGCTGTTCCGAGCGGAGAATCATCATCCGTTGCATTGGCATTACCGATCATGGCGCCGTCTTTTAAGCAGTAATCAATAACA
>CAYWAD010000047.1:0-11758 GCA_964456045.1 uncultured Lachnospiraceae bacterium | reverse complement strand
TGACCCGTACGAGAATCGAACTCGTGTTACCGCCGTGAAAGGGCGGTGTCTTAACCGCTTGACCAACGGGCCGTGTAGCGGAAATTGGACTTGAACCCATGACCTACCGGGTATGAACCGGTTGCTCTAGCCAACTGAGCTATTCCGCCATGCACACTGCTTTTTGACAGCTTGATTATTATACCAAAGGTTTTTGCGATTGTCAACACTTATTTTCAAAAAATATAAAATATTTTTTTTGACGTTTTTGTGTAATTTTTCGCGTTATTTGACCGTATTGCAAAGTGTTTGTCTGTTTTTATGAAAGACTTGAAAAAATAAGTATGTTGTACTATAATTAATATACAGCTTGTATTTTATTCCCGAAGGAGGCTCATATGGCGTACGTTTTTCGCGGCGGAATTTATTTCAGCGACAATAAAATATTGCAAAAAGCAAAAACGGAACGTATTCCGTCACCGAAGCACCTCAAAATACCGATGCTTCAATCGTCATCCGAGCCTGCCGAAGTGAATGTTATTGTCGGCGCGCATGTTTTGAAGGGCGATGTGATCGGCTTGCCCGCAAACGATGATGCAATACCGATACACAGTCCCGTTTCCGGAACTGTTACCGATATCGGTGAACTGACCATGCCGAACGGAAAAAGTTGCGCTTTTGTTGGAATAGAAAACGATATGCAGCATACGCTTTCGCCGTCGATAAAAAAATGCGAAAAGCGCCTTGCGGATTGCGAAACAGACGAGATTATCGCAACTGTCCGCGATTCCGGCATTTGCGAGCCGGACGGAACGCCGTCGCATCTGATTTTGCGCGAATGCTTCGGAAACGCGGAATACTGCATAATAAACTGCGTTTTTGACGAACCGTATGCCAACGGAGACTACAGAGTCGTGCTTGAAAATCCGTCTGCTGTTGTCAACGGACTTAAAATAATACTTAAAGCATTGAAGCTGAGGCGCGGAATTATAGCCGTTTCGGATAGCAAGGGCGAGCTTTTGAAGAAGTTGACCGTGCTTACACGTAAGGACAAGCTTGTTTCCGTTGTGCCTGTGCGAGGCAAATATCCGGCAAGCGGACTGCGCGAACTTGTTTACGCCGTTATGGGCGTTGAAATCGGTGAAGGGAAGATGCCGATTGATGTCGGCGCTGCGATTTTCAGCTCCTCATCGGCGGAAAATATTTTTTCCGCGTTTGCGTCCGGTGTGCCGTATATTTCACGTGCAGTGACGGTTTGCGGCGATGCAGTCGCAGAACCCAAAACCGTAACGGCGCCGATCGGTACGCCGCTTTCCGAGCTTGTGGACTTTGCCGGCGGACTGAAAGCCGAGCCGAATCGCATCGCTCTCAACAGCGTGATGACCGGTATAAAACTTGATAATTTCGATTCCGTCGTGACGAAAACGATGACGTCGCTTTTAATATTGACAGATAAGGAAGCGGATCGTTATTCCGAGCCGCCGACTTGCATCCGTTGCGGAAAATGCGCTTCCGTTTGCCCGATGAGGCTTGTACCTTGCACTCTGTATAAGCTTGTGCTGGACGGAAAGTGCGAAAAAGCCGCGAAAAAAGGCGCGCTTTTGTGCGAGGAATGCGGAGCTTGCGACTATGTTTGTCCCGGCAAGGTGCCGCTTACGGACTACATACGTCGTGCCAAGTCGGAATCGGCACGACTTCAAAACGATGAGGCAAGAGAAACGGAGGTGACAAACGAATGAAAGATTTCGATTCTAACCGTTCGCCTCATATAAAGCATCCGGACAATGTCAGAAACATCATGCTTGATGTGATAATTGCGCTCATGCCTGCGACGTTGTGGGGAATTTACGCGTTCGGAGTTCGTGCGCTTTCGATAATTGTTGTTTCCGTTTTGTCCGCGGTTATCACCGAGACGATAATTTCATATATTACTAAAAAATACATCACCATTTTTGACCTTTCCGCCGTGCTTACGGGACTTTTGCTCGCGCTTGCGCTTCCCGTGACGGTGCCGTTGTACGTTCCCGTAATAGGTGCTGTTTTTGCTGTCGGTGTTGTGAAATGCGCGTTCGGTGGCCTCGGCTGCAACTTTGTCAATCCTGCGCTCGCGGGATATGTGTTTCTGAGGCTTGCTTTCCCCGAAAAGCTATCGCTTACGGCAGTGCCGTTTACGGGCGAGCTGACGAGAACAACCGCGCTTACGGCACTGAAAGAAGGACTTTTGCCGGAAGAATCGCTTTACGATATGCTTGTCGGCAATGCGGCAGGCTCAATCGGAGAAATATCGCCCGTGCTTTTGCTGATCGGCGGAATATATTTGCTCGTAAGGGGAATTATCGGTTGGCAGATCCCCGTCGCGGTGATAGGAAGCGTCGCGGCTTTGACAGTTGTGTTCCCTCAAAACGCGAGCGGCGCAATGTTCGTCTTTTACGAGCTATTATCCGGAGGACTTTTCTTGATTGCGTTCTTTATGGCAACGGACCCCGTTACATCGCCGATGTTTCCCCTCGGAAAGCTGATTTACGGCGTAATAATAGGTGCTGTTACCGTGCTTTTGCGATATTACGGCGCGGATTCCGAAGGAGTTTGGTACGCTGTGCTGTTCGCGAATCTTTTCGTCGGAACTACAGATAAGTTAACCGCGCCCTCTCGCTTCGGCGGTAACAAACGTAAGGCGGACGCAAGTAAAAGCATAGGCGCAAGCGAGGAAATCTTTGCCGAAATCGAGGAAAACGGAAATGAATGAAAAAATGAAAAAAATTACTTCCGTTTTCGTTCCGATCGCGGCTGTTGCGTTGATGCTTGGCGTAACGGTTGCCGTTTCAGGCTTTGCCGCACACGAAAAATCGGATTTTTCGCAGGATTTTTCGTCCGATTCCGAAACGGAAACAAGAGGCGATTACTACTCGAAATCGGACTGTGACGATAACGGGAATGTCAGCTTTATCCCGGATAAGGGCAACATCCGAAACGACACGACGGTTACTACCGGCGACGTTGAGACCGAGCCCGATTCAAATGAAACCGACCCCGAACCCGACGAAACCGAGGAAAATAAGCTCTCTGCCGGAGATAAGCTCGGCATAACGGATCCGAAAGAAACAACAACCTACGAAACTACCGTCGAGCGCGCGCCGGAGGCGATTTGGCCCGAAGGTTTCGAGACTGAGACCGATGCGGAGACCTCGGATGAGCCCGATGGCGAAACCACGTCGGAGGTAACTGTCGATGAACCGGACGAAACGGAAGCGCCCGATGAAACGGAAGTACCCGAAACATCGGAGCCTGAAACGACGGAGACCGATGAAACGGAAGCGCCCGAAACATTTGAGCCGGAAACTACGGAGTCCGATGAAACTACAAGCATTCCGGAACCGGAGCTGCCCACCACCGAAACTTCAGACGAGGTGACAACGTGAAATTGATAAAAAAGTTTTTCGGAGCTGTGATTGAAGACGAAAAAATGCCGATTTTTACCTTGTGCGGCGTTTCGGCAGCCGTTGTCGCAACGTCAGAGCTTGTAACCGCGCTCGCTTGTGCTGTTACGGTCTTTGTCGCCGTGACTGTCGCGTCCGCGGCGGCGGCGCTTTCCTCGCGATTGACGGGCAGACTCGGCGTGATTACGGTGTATTTGGCAGTTTTGTCAGGTGTTATGGCATCTGCATCGGCACTTTTTTCAAACGTAAACGCAGTTTCCGCAGATATGCTTGCTCGTGCGCTTTTGCTCGCTTCCGTCAGCACGGCGACGCTTTCGTGCGTCCCGAAATCGGAAGAAACTGTCCCGTATTCGATCTTGCGTGCGGCGGTTACGGCTTTGGTATATGCGATGCTTGTTTCGCTTTTTGCAGTCGTTCGTTACGCGCTCGGCTTGTGCGTGCCCTTTGCGGCGTCTGCGCCCTGTGCGCTTATGATGTTGGGGTTCATTATTGCCGCCGTTAATTTTGTTTTAGGTTTGATTGCCGAAAGCAAAGCCGTAAAGACCGATCAAACGGAGGTGACGGACTGTGAGCGCTGAACTTTTGATTACGCTTTTTACCGTGCTTTTGGCGGAAAATGCGGTGTTTGTCTTTATGTACGGCATTGATGAACTTGAAATCTTAACCGATGACAGACGAAAAATGGTGATTTTGGGCATTTTTTTCCTGCTGTCGTCCTTGATTTCCGATATAATCGTCATTTTTATCGCAACTTACATCTTGCCAAATCCGCGAGATACGCTTATAATTATTATACCGATGGTTTCGTTTGCCGTTGTGTGCGGAATTGCGTTCGCACTTTCAAAGCTGAAACCGAAGCTTTATTCCGAGCTGAAACCGTTTGTTCCCGTTTTCGGCGTAAATACGGCAAGCGCCGGAATAATTTACGAATCCGCAGTCGGAGTGACTGATATTTCCGATGCTTTCCTTGCAACACTGTTTTCCGTTGCCGGAGTCTTTTTGTCGGCTTTGATTTTCGTTGGCATAAAAGACAGAATTGTCAAGGAAACATTGCCGCGCGCAATGAAGGGTGTGCCTGTGATTCTTTTAGCGGTCGGAATCGTCGCAATGATACTGACGGGTTTTGCCGAAATGCGGATGTGATCCGCGATCTTAATTTGAAAAATTATTTATATGGAGGATAACAAAATGACATCAGGAATTTTTTCCGTACCCGTGCCTAAGAATGAGCCTATTAAGGGTTATATGCCCGGCTCTCCCGAAAGAGCAAGCCTTAAAGCGGAGCTTGCGCGTCAATCCGCAGAAGTAGTTACGATTCCGCTCATTATCGGCGGTAAGGAAGTTTACACCGATACATATTCCGAAATTGTTATGCCTCACGATCATAAGCATGTGCTCGCGCGCTACTGTGTTGCAGGTAAGGACGAGCTTCTCTCCGCAGTTGATGCTGCGATCGCCGCGAAAGCGGAATGGGACAAGATCTCATGGGAGCATCGCGCGGCTATATTCCTTAAAGTAGCAGACCTCGTTGCAGGTCCGTACCGAGATAAGCTCAATGCGGCAACAATGCTCGGTCAAAGTAAGACTGTGTTCCAGGCTGAAATCGATTCCGCTTGCGAGCTTGCGGACTTCTTCCGTTTCAACGTTCATTGCGCCGAAAATATTTACCGTCAGCAGCCCGAAAATTCAAAGGGAATTTGGAACAGAGTAGAGTACCGTCCGCTCGACGGCTTCGTAATGGCTATCTCGCCCTTTAACTTCACCTCGATCGGAGGAAATCTTCCTTGCGCACCTGCAATCATGGGTAATACGGTGCTTTGGAAACCCTCCTCCACAGCTGTCCTTTCCAACTATATCATTATGGAAATCCTCAAAGAAGCCGGACTTCCGGACGGAGTTATTAACTTCGTGCCTTGTCGCGGTTCCGATGTAAGCAAATATGTGCTTACACATCCGAAAATGGCAGGATTCCATTTCACCGGTTCAACAGAAGTCTTTTCCGGTGTTTGGAAAACCGTCGGCGAAAACATCAAAAATTACGAATCTTACCCCCGTCTTGTAGGCGAAACGGGAGGTAAGGACTTCATCTTCGCGCATGCATCGGCAGACGTTGACGCTCTTGCGGCGGCAATGGTAAGAGGCGCGTACGAATATCAGGGACAGAAATGTTCCGCTGCGTCTCGTGCGTTCATCCCGGCTTCCATCTGGAGCGAGGTCAAGGAAAAGGTCAGCGCTATCGTTAAAACGCTCAAAGTCGGTGATGTAACCGATTTCACAACCTTTATGGGCGCCGTTATCGACAGAAAATCCTTTGATAATATCAAGGGCTATATCGACCGCGCAAATGCCTCAGAAAACGCAGAGGTTATCTTCGGAAGCTATGACGATTCCGTCGGATATTTCGTTTATCCCACGCTCATCGAAGCAAAAACTCCCGATTATGAGTCCATGGTCAAGGAAATTTTCGGTCCGGTACTTACCGTTTACGTTTACGACGACGATAAGCTCGACGAAACGCTTCACATTTGCGATGCCGCATCTCCCTACGGACTTACGGGTGCGATCTTCGCTCGCGACCGCGGCATTATTCAGTACATGGAAAAGGTGCTCGCCAATACCGCAGGTAACTTCTACATCAACGATAAGCCCACGGGCGCTGTCGTAGGTCAGCAGCCTTTCGGCGGCGGCAGAGCTTCCGGTACGAACGACAAAGCGGGAAGTGCGCTCAACCTTTACCGTTGGGTAAGCCCGCGCTGCATTAAGGAAAATTTCGTTCCCGTATACGCGATCGAATATCCTTATATGTGCGAGGAATAATTTGCTGTTTATAAAAATCGCGGATGCCGCGACGTTTGATTTCAAGCGTCGCGAACTGTCCGAATATGCACGAGAAAAACTCGAAAACTGTACAAACGAAAAAAGAATACGCGAAATCATCCTCGGTGACGCGCTGAGACGAGAGCTTTTGGTTGAAGTGAACGCACAGGATGAGCCGCTCGCGTTTCGTGAGCGCGGTAAGCCGTACTTGCCCGATAGGAAAGATGTCGGCTTTAACATAAGTCACAGCGGCGAGCTTGCCGTGGGGGTGCTTTTGACAGCCTCGACGGGCGACGTCGGGTGCGAAGTCGGTTGCGACGTCGAAAAGATAGACCGAGATCGCACGGAAGACAGCCGAAAACGCATCATAAAACATGCTTTTGCCGAAGCCGAACGGATGTCGGTCGAGTCGTCGCGCGACCCTGTGGCGGAATTTTACGCTGTGTGGACGCGAAAGGAAGCGTACCTAAAATACACGGGAGAGGGACTTGCCGTTTCGCTCGCTTCGGTTGATACGACAAGGCTTCCTTCGAGCTGTGCGACGGAAACCTTTACGCTCGGAGACAGCGTAGGCGAAGAATATGTCTTTTCCGTTTGTATGCCGAGCCCGTGTGCAAAAATCGAAAAAAAGACCGAATTTATTCAATAAACCCTAAAAAATTAAGGAGGAATCACAGTGTCTAACAGAGTAATTACAATCGCACGTCAATACGGTGCATCCGGAAGATTTACGGGAGAGGTGCTTTCCGAGCTTCTCGGTATCCCTTGCTACGAAAGGGAACTTATTACACTTTCCGCCGAAAAGAGCGGAATGAAAGAGGATGTTGTCAAAAGTTATGACGAAAAGGCACAGTCGAGCCTTCTTTATACGCTTGCGGTCGGTTCGGTAGACTACGGCGCGGTTGCGGTACCGTATAATATGCCGATCAGCGATAAGCTTTTCATCCTCCAGTCCAATATCATCAAGGATCTTGCGGAAAAGTCCCCATGCATAGTCGTCGGACGTTGCGGAGACTATGTTTTGCGCGAAAACGAAAAGAAGGTTTCCGTGTTCCTTCAGGCGGATCTTGATGTAAGAGCGGCAAGAGTTGCCGAAAGACACAATATCACGCTTTCGAAGGCAAAGGATCTTTGCCTGAAAACGGACAAAAAACGAGCCTCGTATTACAGCCACTATACAGGTCAGAAATGGGGCAGACCCGATCTTTACGATCTCGTGATCGATACAACAAACATCACGGCGAAGGGCGCCGCCGCCGTTATAAAGGCATTTTGCGACCAGCTTCAATAATTGATGCATAAACGGGAAAAGGCGAAAGCCTTTTCCCGTTTTGGTTGGAGGTGAATTTTCTGAAAAAACTGATTTTTGTTGCCGTTTTGCTTGCGGTGATGCTGTTTGTCTCGTGCGAGACCGACGCTTCGGACTGTCTTAACGTCTACTTTTTCAATGTCGGGCAAGGCGATGCGGCACTTGCGGTGCTGGACGATACTGCCGTGCTTTTTGACGCAGGTACAAACGAAAGTGCTGAAAAGCTTTCGGCATATATGACAAGACTCGGAATAAAAAAGATAGACTGTATGGTTCTGTCGCATCCGCACGAGGATCATATCGGAGGCGCGGATACGGTTCTCGAACGCTTTGAGGTCGGTTGCATCATAATGCCCGAATCGGACTCGCTTGACAGATGCTATATCGAGCTTGTCGATGCGATCAATGCCGCTGAATGCACGGTTTACTCCGCACGTGAGGGAGATTTGTACACGTTCGGCTCGCTCATGCTTGACGTGCTTGCGCCCGACGAAATAACGGGTGACACCAATCTTGATTCCGCGATCGTCAAGCTCACCTTCGGCGGAACCTCGTTTTTGTTCACGGGAGACTGCGAAGGGAGCGCGGAAGAAAAACTGATCGAAAAATCCGCGGAAATGCTCGCATCCGACGTGCTCAAAGTCGGTCATCACGGGTCAAATACAGCAACGTCGTCGGAATTTCTCGATGCTGTCTCGCCGTCTGTCGCGGTTATCTCCTGCGCGGAGGATAACGATTACGGTCATCCTCATTCGGACGTTTTATCGCGGCTTTCGGAAAGGGAAATTATAGTTGCGAGAACAGACCTCGAAAAAAGCGTAACTGTCGTTTCCGATGGGAAATCGGTTTGGATAAAAAAATAAAAACACGGTTAGGAAGCGGAATTTCCCAACCGTGTTTTATTTTAGCTTCAGCATTTGTGTGACAGAACGAATGTCGGCTTCTTCCGTCGCCCTGTTATATGTAAAATTGTCCGGCACAACATCCGAAAAAATGATATGATCCATCTCGCTCATTTCGGGAAGCGCGGATAGTTCGGCAACCTCCGCGAAAAATACGCGTCCGTTGTGACGGTATTTGCCGTTCGGAAAGATGTAAACATAATCCCAGACCGGTGTCAGGCGTGCGGAAGTCGCTCCCGTTTCTTCGTAAAGTTCACGTTTTGCCGCTTCAAGCGCAGTCTCACCCTTTTCAACGTGACCGCCCGGATGCTCATAGCTTCCGCGATGCTTGTGATAGCAGTATATCCATTTGCCGTTGTACCGGGCGAACACGGCAACATATTTTATGTTTGAAAGAAAATCCGGTGTGTATTTGAAACTCACGTCAATGTCCTTTTTGTTGTTTTCATTTAGCCTATTGAAATATTTTCACATATATAATACCATAAAATTCGATGTAAATGCAACAACAACGTCAATGTATAATAAAAAATCTAAAAAAATGCCTTGTGTTTGAAACTTTGTTGATATATAATTATAAAAATAGTGGTACAAATCCACAAAAACAAAATCTTTACGGAGACTTGATATGTTTAAGAAAGACAAACGCGCGTCGAAGCTTTTGAAGTGCGTCGTGCTGTGTGTGCTAACGGCGGCAGTGCTGATTTTATCGGCTTGCACCAACGATCCAAAATTGCCCACAACAGACCCGACTGAGGAAGAACAAACAACGGACACCGCATCCTCTGAGAAAGTTACCGAATCCGGACCGGTTATGGACGAGGACGCTGACAGAATTGACGGAATCGCGATCAAATCAGCGGAGGATCTCGCAAAGATCGGCGTTGATGCCGACTATCCGCTAACCGGCAATTACGTCCTTGTCATAGACATCGACCTTTCAGATTATGACAGCTGGACGCCTATCGGAAACAGCGCGGAATCCGGAGTTACTTCGGGCAAGGGTGTTTTCAAAGGCACGTTTGACGGAAGAAACCACACAATCAGCGGCCTTACCATAGAGGAATCAGTGCAGTACGATTCGTTTTGGGGATTGTTCGGCTCTGTCGGAAGTAAAACCAAATCGAACCCGGCGGTCATAAAAAACGTAGTCTTAAAGGACGTAAATATAACGCTTTATTCTAACGCCGCAACTGCTGTCGGCGCACTTGCCGGACAGGTTAACGGCTATGCTGAAATTTCCGGAATCGCACTTCTTTCCGGCGATGTTTCGTTCTCCGGATCGGGATGCCTCGGTGTCGGCGGTATGATCGGACAGTGCCGCACACAAACAACATCGAATGTCTCGAATAACGGCATATCAATTGAAAATGTGTTCAACAATCTGACCGTAACGGCGGAAAATTCCTACTGGAATACCTGCGGCGGCATCATCGGGCGAATCAGAGACAGCTCACTCGGTTCCTTCCGTTACGTAATTTCCGTCGGAACCGCGAAATTCGAAGGTGAGCTCACCTTCGCTATGGCATCGGGCGATTCTACGGCAAGAAAAATGTCTAACCTCTACTTCCTTGAAAAAACAGGCATCACTCGCGATAAAATGGGCGAGTCAATGTCGTCGGACAAGCTCCGCGACGGAACCTTGTCAATGTCGGGAAGCTGGACTGTCACGAGCGGTATGTATCCCATGCTCGCGGATGTCATGGAAAAGCCCGGTTTCACAGTCCTTGATCTCACAACCTTCACCTTCAGCGGCAACGAGAACGAAACCAAAATCAAGAATAACTTCAAACTGCCCACGACGGTTGCGGGTATAAAGGTTCAATGGACGTCGGACAATACAAGCGTGATCTCGATTTCGGGATCAAACGCGGTTGTCAAGCAGCCTGAGGAGGGCTACGTTGATGTGAACCTGACCGCGGTGTGCGGCTCTTACACAAAAGTTTATAATATGCGCGTCGTCGCGTCACAACTCGGATATTTCATCACGGAATATGTCGAAGCCGGCGTGCCCATAGAGCTTGGCGGCTTTGCGGACGATTGCACGTTCAGATGGACGATCACGGATGCCGTGACGGGCGCAAAACGCATCGAAAAAACAACTGAACCTCGCCTTACTGTTGACGAAAGTGACGTTGAAAGCCTTATCACCGTAGAAGCAGATGGCTACGACGAGATCTCGATTTATTATAGCTATTTGCCTATAATGTACATAGATTGCGACAAAAAATACACCTCTGTCGGCAAGTCTTCTTACACAGATGCCGAAATGCGACTTTGCGCGTCCGAAGAATACGCGGATTACCTTTATTCCGGCGACATCAGCATAAAGCTTCGCGGAAATTCAACGTCGAAGTTGGCAAAAAAGCCGTTTAAGATTAAACTTGACACAAAGGCAAACCTGCTCGGAATCGACGAGGAGGGCAAGAACAAGCATTGGTGCCTCATGGCAAACGCCCTTGACCCGACATTGATGCGTAATGTTCTGATCCAGGACTTCTCCAAGGCGATAGGAACCGAGGTTTCTATGGGATCGCAGAATATCGTCCTTATTTATAACGGCGATTATTACGGTGTATATCAGCTTACGGAGCACGTCCGAGTCGATAAAACGCGAGTTGATGTATTCAACTGGGAAAAGTATGCCGAAAAAGCAGCCGAAACAATCGCGGAAGCGAAACAAAAGGCGGACGGGCTCGGAAACGCAGAAACAACGAAACTCGAAGATGCGCTTTTGGAGCGGATGACAGATGATTGGTCGTGGATGTCAACCGGTTTCGTTACTCTCGACGGAGTAACTTACGTGTTCACGGATTGGGGACTTGACCCGCTTCCGGAGCAGACGGGCGGATTTTTGCTTGAGATGGACTTTTACAGTCAAAGCGATTTTTCTCTTGCAAAAACAGAGACGGCATACGATCAGCCACTCTATTTTAATACACCGGAGCCCGTCGGCACCGGACTTGATTCGTTTGTGACAACGCCGCTTTACAACTACGCATACAATTATGTTCAGTCGTTCGAATATGCAATCCACAGCAACGATTTCTTCTTCAGAAACGACGATGAGCATTACAGCGCCGTTGTGTATGACCGCTGGAATTGGACTTACGAAAAAGTAAATTACGTTGACAATGTAAACGACGGCTTGCATTATTCGCAGATGTTCGATATGGATAATCTCGTTAATAACTTCATTTTCTGTGAGATGATAATGAACTGGGACTCCATGAAAAACAGCTTCTTCATCTATAAAGACATAGACGGTCTTGCATATATCGGACCTCAGTGGGACTTTGACTGGGCATGGGGTA
>CAYWAD010000046.1:0-11793 GCA_964456045.1 uncultured Lachnospiraceae bacterium | reverse complement strand
GTTCGACCTGACGTTTTTCAAATTCCATTCCGCCGGATTCAAGTTCCGCGCGTTCCGTCTCAACGGCACTCAAGTTCTTTTCGACATCTTCGAATTTTTCGCGATTTTCGGACTGTTTTTCAAGCGAAATGCGGTTTTGTTCCGTCAGCTCCGCGGCACGCTCTATAAACTGCGTTTTACGCTCACAAAATTCGTCAAGGCGGCGTATTTTTTCTTCAAGTAACGCATTTGCGGAATTGATTTCGGCATCGAGTCTGACTGCCGTGACCTGCGCTTCGGACACAGCCGCCGCGATCAGAAGCTTTTCATCTTCCGCTTCGTGGCGTTCAACGTCAAGCTCTGCTCTTTCGTTTTTAACAGTCTGAAGCAGCTTTTCCACTTCGGCAAGTCTCTCCGTCATGGATGCCATATCGGTTTCGTAGAGGCTTTTTTGCTCAAGTCGCGTATCATAATCGGAACGGAGCTGCGCGATCAAAGTTTTGGTTGCGTCAAGCTTAGCTTTATGCGCATCGCGCTCGGACATTGCGGCACGCATCATCGCGTCCATCATATCGCGTCTGTTAATTTCGTCCGTGCGACGCGAAGCCTCGGACGCGCGCTTTTTCGCCGTATCCGTTATTGTTTTTTCAAGCTGCTCGGTACGGCGCTCGCAAAGCGAACGTTCCGCACGCAGGGATTTGATCTCGCCTGCACGAGAGAGCATGCCGCTGTCGCGTCTGGTCGAACCTCCCGTAAAAGAGCCGCCGGCGTTGATCTGTTGACCGTCCAGCGTTACGATACGGAGCTTGTATCCGAACTCTTTAGCGGCAGACGCGCCGTTATCGAGCGTGTCAAACACGCAAACTCTGCCCAAAAGATAGCCGACAACACCGGAATATTTTACATCATATTCAATGAGTTCGGATGCGACTCCGACATAGCCTGTTGCCTTCGCCGCTTCGAAAATGTCGCGTCCCTTCTCAGGCGCTTTCATCGCGCTTACGGGATAAAATGTGCTGCGTCCGGCGTTAGCGTTTTTGAGTGCTCGAATCGCGGATTTTGCCGTTGCATCATCCTCGACGACAATATTCTGAAGGTTCGCGCCGAGCGCCGTTTCAATCGCGGTTATATATTCGGATTTAACGGAAATCAAGCGCGAAACCGGACCGTATATTTTGCCGTGAATTTCGCCTTTTCCGTAAGCATCCATTACAAATTTTACGCTTTTTCCGTATCCCTCGAAATTTTCCTCGAGGCGCACAAGCGCATCAATTCGTTTATCGTAAGATTCGAGCAGTGCCGCGCTCGAATTTCGCTTTCCGTTCAACTCCGTGAGTTCCGCATCAAGTTTATCGATGCTGTCGGAAATCTCGGAAACAGCCACGTTCGCGCGTTCGATCCCTTCCTTATAATCGTTGACGTTGCGCTCCTCGCGTTTCATCTTATCTTCGTATTCGTCAGCAACGACTGCATACTTTTCAATCTCGCCTGAAACAGACGCGTTTTTTACATCATCCGCTTCATACGAAGATTTAAGCACATTCAGCCTTACTCGAATGTCAACCGCTTCTTCCTCGTGCTTCTTCTGTTCGTCAAACAAGGAATCAAGACGGATCTCAAGCTCAGATTGTTTTGCCTCCGCCTTATTAAGCTCGGCTTGCTTTTCCGAAAGCGACTGTTGCGAGCTTTCATATTCGGCTTTAACCTCGTCGATTCGCTTTTCGACATCCGCTTTTTCCTTTTCTGCAATTGCAATATTTTCGTCGGTGTTCCTTACATTTGCCTCGCATTCCTCGATCTGAAGCGAGTTTCTTGCAGAATCGGTGACAAGCACCTTATATTCGCTTTCGAGACGCGCCTTTTCCGACGTAAATTCGCGGATACGTTCATACGCACGCTCTGACGAAAGTTTATTATTCCGGGACGCTTCTGAAAGACGCTCACTCTGAGCTTCAAGCCCCTCAATAGTGTCCGCGATCATTTCAAGTTCGTGCGTTGAAAGCAGGAAATCGTCCTCCGCTTTCTTCTGCTCGCATCTGACACGCTTACTGTCATACACCGTCAACGAAATATCCGCTTGACGCTTTTTTTCATAAATATCGAGGTATTTTTTTGCCTTTTCCGCTTCTTTTTCAAGTGGACCGACTCTGCCCTCGATCTCCGAAAGAATATCGTTGATACGAAGCATATTTTCTTCCGCGGAAGCAAGCTGACGCTCCGCCTCGTGGCGTTTATGTCTGTATTTTGAAATACCCGCCGCTTCTTCGAAAACGGTACGTCTGTCCTCGCTCTTACGCGAAAGTATCTCGGATATTCTGCCCTGACCGACTATGGAATATCCCTCGCGTCCGATACCGGTATTCATAAAAAGCTCATGAATATCGCGCAGACGGCAAGGACGTTTATTTATATAATATTCGCTTTCACCTGCTCGGTAATAGCGCCTTGTTACCGTGATTTCATCGTAAGGCAGATCGATTTTACCGTTATCTGGCGTATTGTCAAATGTTACGGAAACCTCTGCGTAGCCCATCGGATTTCTGCCGTCCGCTCCGGCAAAAACAACATCCTCCATTTTTGTTCCGCGGATGTTTTTGCTCGATATTTCGCCAAGCACCCATCTCATCGCGTCCGTGACATTGGATTTACCGCTTCCGTTCGGTCCGACGATGACCGTCGAACCGCTGTTGAATTCTATCTTTGTCTTATCGGGGAACGATTTGAACCCCTGCATTTCAAGCGATTTTAAGTACACGTATTTTTCCTGTCTTTCTTTAGCTTAACGTCTGACTTTTCACCTCGACTCGCACCTCATATCCACTGAGTTCCGACGCTTCGCGGAACAGTAGCTTTCGCAAGCCGTAGCTGTCCTTTAATTTGTTAGCATTTTCGCGCTTGTGTCCGACAGCCTTTGACACAGCGCCGCGCGGAACGTAAACCGTTACGTCCGAATTATGTTTATCCTCCAAAAGCTCCGCGATATTTTCATAAAAAATACGCGATTCGCAAAGCTCGCCGATTGCGGGATGGTTCGGACCTGCGAAAAAGCGTGAAGAATGGAGATTTTCGCTCTCGCAAAGCCCTACACGCAAGACTTTTACGCCGCCCTCATGAAGTATTCGCAAAACGCTCGACGTTCTTTCGATGGCTGCATCAAGCGTCAACGGCTCA
Organism: uncultured Lachnospiraceae bacterium; assembly: GCA_964456045.1. GTDB lineage: Bacteria > Bacillota > Clostridia > Oscillospirales > CAG-272 > DTU064. Next base: position 8,643 of record CAYWAD010000046.1, on the reverse strand, counting down.
TATTCGCCGTTTTTCATCATAAGTTCAAGCTCCGTTCCGGAAAAAACCAAAGTCGGATAAACTCTCGCCTCGGCGCAACCGAGCCTGACAATCGTGTGAGCGCATTCAAGCTCATCCTCAATTGTCGCTCCGGGAAGCCCCGTCATCATCTGTCCTCCGACAATAAATCCGTGCGAGCGCAAAAGCTCACAGGCGCGAACGGAATCGTCGGGAGTGTGACCGCGCGAAGAACGGCAAAGCACGTCGGGCGACATGCTTTGGATTCCGAGTTCGACCGTTTTCATCGAATAATTCGACAAAATATCAACGATGTCTTCGTTTATATAGTCCGGGCGAGTGGAGCATCTGACGCTTCCGATTTTGCCCGAACGGACATATTTTTCGGCAATATCAAGCAAATAAATCATAAGCTCGCGGTCAATTCCGGTGAACGAACCGCCGAAAAATGCAATTTCGCATTCGTCGTCCGCCCCCACTGTTTTGAGCTGAGCTTCAATAATGTTCGTCACCGAATCGGGATCAAAAGTTTCCGTGCCGGAAATGACACGTTGATTGCAAAAAACGCAATCGTGCGGACATCCCAAATGCGGAATAAAAACGGGGATATTTATGTGTCTCATTGTTTTCCGACACCGAAAAGTTCAAGCGCTTCCTTAGCGGCAGCCTGTTCTGCGGCACGCTTTGACTTGCCCGAACCCGTACCGATCACATTACTGTTAAGCCTTGCTTCAACTTCAAACTGCTTGGCATGATCGGGACCCGATTCGCCGACAACAACGTAGCAAAGCACCTCTCCGTCAACCTGCTGGATGACCTGCTGGAGCAAGGTTTTATAGTCAAAATAATCCGTTTTGCTGTTTATACGCTTAAGCTCGTCCTTGACATACGGCAAAATGAAATTGCCGACAATTGTTTTACCGTCAAGACCGGATTTTTCAGAATCTATATACACAGCGGCGATAAGCGCTTCATACGCATCCGATATTATGGACTTACGGTGTCGTCCGTTGCTTTTTTCCTCGCCGCGACCGAGCAAAAGGAAATCTCCGAGACCGATCTGCTCTGCGTAATCCGCAAGCGCGCCCTCGCAAACAAGCGACGAACGGATTCTTGTCAGTTCGCCCTCCTGCTTTTCCTCGTTTCCGGTGAAAAGATACTCACTCACAACAAGCGAAAGAATCGAATCACCGAAAAATTCAAGCCTTTCGTTCGAAGAAATGTGTTTATCACGGTTTTCGTTTGCATATGACGAATGCGTCAACGCACGATAAAGCAGATCCTTATCGGAAAAAGTATATTTTATTCGATTTTCAAGTATTGTTTCGTCATACGGATACATACCTGTTACCTCAATTTTTGCATCTATATCATCTCAGCTCGTCAAATTTGCCGAGCTCTCTCTCCATTATGCCGCAAACGTCCTTTTCGGCGCAGACAACCGCCTGGCGCACGGCATTGCAGATCGCGTTTGCGTCCGAGCTTCCGTGAGCCTTGATTACGGGGCGTTTTAGACCGAGAATCGGCGCGCCGCCGTGCTCGGAAGAATCGAAGCTCTTTTTCACGTCGCGAAGCTGCGGCTTGACAAAAAGATACGCAAGCTTCGTCTTTATGTTCGCGGAGAAAATATTTTTGAGCGTTTTCATCATAAATCCGCCCATTCCCTCAACGAGTTTAAGCACAATATTTCCCGTAAATCCGTCCGCAACGAGTACGTCGCAAACGCCGTTCGGCACGTCGCGCGCTTCAACATTGCCGACAAAGCCGACATCGGCTTCTTTCATAAGTCGATGCGCTTCCCGGTAAAGTTCGGTTCCCTTTGTTTCTTCCGCGCCGTTATTGACAAGACCGACTCTCGGTGATTCGCATCCGAGAACGTGCTTCATATAAACCGAACCGAGAACAGACCACGACACAAAAAAGTCGGATGTTACTGCGGTGTTTGCTCCGGAATCAAGGAGAAGGAGCGGCGTCGGAAACGGCAAAAGAGCCGCAATGCAAGAGCGCTTAACGCCTTTTATCCTTCCGACAAGCACAGAACTTCCGACATGGAGTGCGCCTGTGCTTCCGGCTGACACGAAGGCATCGCCTGCCTCGCCGTAACCGTTGTCGGGCTTCAAAAGCTTCATACCGATCGCCATAGAGCATTCGGGCTTACCTCTGACAACGAGTGACGGGGACTCATCCATACCAATCGTTTCCGTGGTATGAACTATGTCAATGCCGTCAAGCGACAATGAAAGCTCATTTGCCGCCGATTTTATTGCATTTTCGTCCCCCACAAGCGTTAAATTGACATCACCAAGCTCACGTTTAGCCTTGCAAACGCCTTCGACAATGGCGTGCGGCGCGTTATCGCCGCCCATTGCGTCTATAATAATTCTCATTTGGATTCTCCGTTTAATATTTCCTTAAGTTTTGCTATCGCGCGGTTTGAGTATTCCTCGTTTCTCGCACGTTTTCCGCCCTTGACTTTGTATCCGAGCGGCGCAACGATACCGTAATTTGCGTTCATCGGCTGAAAATTCTTCGAAGCCGAGCCAACGGAAACGTAATTCGCCATAGCACCGATCATTGTCTCGTCCGTAAGTGAAAACGGCTCACGTCCAAGTGCGCGCAAAGCCGCGTTCATTCCGGCATAAAGACCGGAAGCCGCGCTTTCGACATAGCCTTCAACGCCCGTTATTTGACCTGCGAAGAACACGTTCGGTCGCGCCTTTACGGAATAATCGTTCGCCAAGACGCCGGGCGAATTGATGTAAGTATTGCGATGCATAACTCCGTAACGCAAGAATTCCGCGTTTTCAAGCCCCGGTATCATCGAAAAGACACGCTTTTGCTCCGGAAACGCCAGATGAGTCTGAAATCCGACAAGATTGTACATACTACCCTCGGTATTTTCGCGTCTGAGCTGAACCACCGCATAAGGTTCCTTTCCTGTTTCGGGATCGGGCAAGCCGACCGGTTTTAGCGGGCCGAAAACAAGCGTTTCATATCCGCGAGATGCCATAACCTCAACGGGCATACACCCCTCGAAAACGGTCAATTTGCCGCCATCGTTATCGAAATCGTGCAGTTCTGCGGTTCTCGCGCCGATAAGTGCCTCATAAAAAGCGGTATATTCTTCCTTTGTCATCGGGCAATTGAGGTAATCCGTAGCCTCTCCCTTGCCGTAACGGGACGCAAAATAGACCTTTTCAAAATCTATCGAATCCGCAGAAACGATCGGCGCTGCGGCATCGAAAAAGTGCAGATCCGCCATGCCGAGGCTGCGCTTTATATAATCGGAAAAAGCGTCGGACGTGAGCGGCCCCGTCGCGATGACGGTAACGCCGTCAATATCGTCGATGGAGATTATCTCCTCGTCTACGACGGTTATGTGAGGATCGTTTTTAATTTTTTCCGTTACATAATCGGAAAATTTTTGCCTGTCAACGGCAAGCGCAGAGCCGGCAGGGACTCTCGAAGCCTCCGCCGCCTCCATGATCAGTGAGCCGATCATGCGCATTTCTTCCTTGAGCAAACCGACCGCATTTCCGACATCGTCCGAGCGAAGCGAATTGCTGCAAACAAGCTCCGCAAATCCGTCCGCTTTATGTGCCGGTGTTCGCTTGTGCGGTTTCATTTCGTAAAGCGTAACATCAACACCGAGCCGCGAAGCCTGATAAGCCGCTTCGCATCCGGCAAGTCCCGCTCCGATAACGGTGATTTTACTCATTTTCGCTGTCCTTTCGGGCTTCAATCTCCCTTTTATAGCCGCATTTTTCTTTTTTGCAAACCAAAAGGTTCTTATTCTTCTTTTCGTAAAGCATTTCTCCGCAATCCGGGCACTTTTCCGCAACAGGCTTATCCCAAGACGAGAAATCGCACTCCGGATACTTCACGCAACTGTAAAATACGGACTTGTTTCGTCCCCATTTTGTGAGTATATCCGAGCCGCATTTCGGGCACTTAACGTCAAGAACCTGACCGAACGGGCGAGTATACTTGCAGTCGGGGTAATTCGAGCAAGCGTAGAAATTGCCGTAACGTCCGTGACGGACTACCATATCCGATCCGCACTGCTCGCATTTATATTCAACCTTTTCCTCGGTATTTTCGAGCTTGGATGCCTCCGTCGCCTTTTCAAGCGGCTTTGTATTTTTGCATTCGGGATAATTCGGACAAGCGGCAAACTTGCCGTAACGTCCGCTCTTTACAACCATTTTCGCGCCGCATTTTTCGCAGATCATGTCCGTTTCTTCGGGCGGTATTTCGAGCTTTGTTGCGTTTGCGGTAGCCGATTCAAGTTCGCGTGCAAAGCCGCCGTAAAAGCCGCTGAGAACGTCATGCATTGTGATCTTACCGCTCTCAACCTCGTCAAGCTGATCTTCCATCGACGCCGTGAATTTATAGTCAACAATGTCGGGAAAACTTTCCTTCATAAGCTTTGTCGTAGCCTCTCCGAGCGGTGTCGGCTTGAGTGATTTCCCCTCGCGGATGACGTATTCTCTCTGGGTTATCGTCGGAACGATGAGCAAATACGTACTCGGACGGCCGATGCCGAGTTCTTCAAGGAACTTGATGAGCGACGCTTCGGTATATCTCATCGGGGGTTCCGTGAAATGCTGTTCGGGAAGAACTTCAGATACCTCGAAAAGCTCGCCTTCGTTGATTTCGGGGAGCAAGTGCTCGCCGTCCGAAGCGGATTCATCGTCTGTCGATTCCTCGTAAACCGCAAGAAATCCCTGGAACTTAACGGCACTGCCGTTCGAATGAAAAACATATCCCGACGCTTCCGTCTCAACCGCAACGGAGCTTATTTCCGCCGCTGCCATCTGGCTCGCGATGTAGCGATTCCAAATGAGCTTATAGAGCCTATACTGATCGACGGAGAGAAATTTTCTGATCTTTGTCGGATCGAGCATCACGTTTACGGGACGTATAGCCTCGTGCGCGTCCTGCGCGCCGGCCTTTGCTTTGAAAATTCTCGGCTCGGACGGCACATATTTTGCGCCGTATTTATCCTTGATAAAGTCAAGCGTTGCCGCCTGAACCTCGGACGAAATGCGAACGGAGTCAGTTCTCATATACGTAATAAGACCCTGTACTCCGCCGAATTCGGAGCCAACGTCGATGCCTTCGTAAAGCTCCTGTGCCGCTCTCATCGTTCTTCCCGAATGGAAATTGAGCTTACGCGAAGCCTCCTGCTGGAGAGTGGAGGTTGTGAACGGAGGCGCGGGTTGGCGCTGCTTAACGGAATGGCGGCATGAAATAACGTTGAATTTGCCATCCTTGACGGAATCGACGATTTTCCGAGCATCGTCTGCATTTTCAAGCGCGATCTTACCGTTTTTGTCACCGTAAAAGCGTGCCGTTACCTTATCGTTGCGAGGAGTCAAAAGCTCCGCATCAACCGTCCAATATTCCTTCGGAACAAACGCTCTGATTTCATCCTCTCTGTCGACGATTACTCTTGTCGCAACAGATTGAACGCGGCCTGCGGAAAGTCCGCTTCTGACCGTACTCCAAAGGTACGGACTGAGCTTATAGCCGACTATTCTGTCAAGTATACGTCTTGCCTGCTGTGCATCGACAAGCCCCATATCTATACGTCTCGGATGCTTGATAGCTTCCTTGACTGCTGTTTTCGTAACTTCGTTAAAGGTAATTCTGTGGCTGTCGTCCGGAGAAAGTCCAAGCGCCACGGAAAGATGCCATGCGATTGCTTCTCCCTCACGGTCAGGGTCCGTTGCGATAAATATTTTGTCTGCTTTTTTTGCTTCCTTCTTCAGTTCCTTGATAAGGTCGCCCTTACCGCGAATATTTATATATTTGGGCTTAAAATCGTCCTCAATGTCAACACCGAGCGTGCTTTTCGGCAGGTCTCTTACATGCCCCTTAGAAGCAACAACACGATAATTGCGGCCGAGATAGCCTTCAACAGTCGCCGCTTTTGTAGGCGACTCCATAATTACAAGATTTGCCATAAATGTCCTTTACTTTTTGTTTTCGCTTTTTATTCTTACATAACGTCCGCCCGGAACGGACGCAACAAAGCCGAGTATTTCAAGCACCGTCATGGAGCTCATTATATCCGACGCGGAAAATCCCTTTTCCATAAGCTCGTCCGGCGTGATTTCGGAATTTCCCATCGCATCGAGCAACGCGCGTTCCGCGTCCGTGATCGGCACTTCCGTCTTTGCGACGGGCTTAACCCGAACCGAGCGCAAGACGCTTTCGTTTTCGCGATCCTTGGCGAACGAATACGATGTATCCGTCTCGGATTCACGCTTCTTTTGCGCGCCGAGATCCTTTTTGTACGTCTTTGTTTCCTCGCGTTTTCTATCTCGCTCTTCTTTTTTCTCGTCTGCGCTGACGGTGGGACGTGACGCGATACGCCTGAGCTTTGCGGAATCGCGGAGGCCCTTCTCCGTTATTTCCTTCTCGGCGCGTTCGCCGGCGGCGACAAATATCCTGTGCGGATAGATAAATTCGTACATTCCGAGTACGTCTGCGGCGGAAGTGACAACGTGCGCTCCGCCTCTGATCAGCGCGTTACAGCCCTCGCTGTTTTTGTTGCCGATTTCACCGGGAACGGCAAAAATGTCTCTGCCTTGGTAAAGTGCGGTTTTCGCAGTTATGAGCGCCCCCGAACCGAGCGGCGCTTCAACAACGACGGTTCCCTGTGAAAGCCCCGATATTATTCTGTTACGAACGGGAAAATGTGAGCCTTCCGGACGCGATGCCGGAGGGTACTCCGTAATTAGCATACCGCTTCGCGCAATATGCTCCGAAAGAATTCGGTGTTGCGGCGGGTAAACAACATCAATTCCGCAACCGAGGACCGCAACAGTCGGCTTGCCCGCATCAAGCGCGCCGTTTGCCGCCATTGCGTCGCAACCGAGCGCCATTCCTGACACGATAACGGCACCTCCGGACGCCATCGCATACGAAAGAGAATGCGCCTGACGTTCACCGTACTCCGTCATGGTTCGCGTGCCGACAACGGATATGCAAACCTGATCGTTCAAGTCCAAAAATCTGCCCTTGTAATAAAGCACAACAGGCGGATCCACAAGCGTTTTCAGACGTTTCGGATAGGTTTTGTCGCCGTACGTCAAAACGCCCCAATGATTTTTAATGCACTGCGACAAGATAAGCTCAGCACGAGTCATATCCTTATTCGCCAAAGCTTTGGCGGTGAGCTTGTCAACGCCGTCAACTTCAAGAAAACGCTCCTCCGACGCTTCGTATATATCCCGAAGGGTATCAAACGAGCCGAAAAGTCTGTTGTATACGGTGCTTCCCGGACCGCACGCAAGTGACAGCCATATCCAAATAAGTCTGTCTGACATAATATACGCTCTCCTTATCGGTGTGTAAAAAATCGTTTATTTACTGTATTTTTGTCTGTGAATTTCGTAAAGCAGAACAGATGCCGCGACTGCCGCGTTGAGCGATTCCTGCTGTTTTTCCATGGGGATATACACGGCTTCATCCGAAACTGCGAGAATTTCGTCCGAAATTCCGTGTCCTTCGTTGCCGATGACTATCATATCGTCGTCGCGGAAGTCAAATTGCGAAGCGATTTTTGCACCTTCGCGCGGCACGGTTGCAACGATTCGCCTACCGGACGCGGAAACATCCTTGCAAAGCTCAACCAAGCTGTCCGCATAAACGCATCCAACGCGCAAAGCCGCGCCCATGGACGCTCGCATAACACGTCTGCCGTAAACATCGGCACACCCTCTGCCGCAAACGGCGCCTGCGATTCCGAACGCAGATGCAGAACGCAAAATCGCACCGAAATTGTCCGGATTTTGGATAGCATCAAACACCAAAAGCCGGCCTTTCGGCAGCTCGGAAACCGAGCTGTACTCGCGTTTAATTCCGTCGCTGTATCTGACGGCTACAACTATTCCCTGCGGCGCTTTTTCGTCCGTCAAGCGCTCGAAAGCGGACGCGGAAAGCACGCTCACCTTCACGCTTTCGATCATTTTTTCGACAAAATCGCCGTATTCCGCAAGTGCATCCTCGCGCAAAATGACGTGCTCTATTCGGAGCGAAGCCGCCGCAGCCTCTTGTGCAAGCTTGATCCCGTCAACCAAAAACAACCCCTCTGCATCCCTGTTTTTTTTGTCGGAAAGCTTCGAAAAATAAGTCACCGTGGGATTTTGACGACTCGTTATTACATGGATTTTTCTTTCGTTATTTGCCAATTCTGTCATACGTTTCCACCGAATCTTGCTTGTTTTAGGTAATTAAGCGTTCAAAATTCAAAAATCAAACTTGCTTTATAATAGCACAAAAAACCGGTTGCAGCCGGTTTTTTGAAGCAATAATTCAATTAAAGTGCAGCCTTTGCACGCTCAACGATAGCTGCGAAAGCTTCCTTGTCGGAAATTGCGAGTTCGGAGAGCATCTTTCTGTTGAGATCAACGCCTGCGAGCTTGAGACCGTGCATGAATGCGGAATAGTTGATGCCGTAGGGCTTAACAGCCGCGGAAATACGTGTTACCCAGAGGCGACGGAAATCTCTCTTCTTAAGCTTTCTGCCTGTGAATGCGTAGTTACCGCTCTTCATTACGGCCTGCTTAGCCATCTTAAAATGCTTGCTCTTTGCGCCCCAGTAACCCTTTGCGCTCTTCAGGACTTTATTTCTTC
>CAYWAD010000045.1:0-11847 GCA_964456045.1 uncultured Lachnospiraceae bacterium | reverse complement strand
GGCGTTCCCGAAGGAAGCAGCCTTTATCTTGAAATATATATGATCCGCGACGGCGCTGTCGATTATTCTGTTCCCGTGGGAAGCATGAAGGTATACAGCAAGGATCGCGATCTTGAAGAATACAAACTTTCAAGCTCGGAAATAAAGGAGCTGAAAAAATGACGAAATCACCTATCATCGGAGAATACATCCAGCACGCCAAGCGCGCAAACAGAACGGACATTTCCCTTTCCGTCACCTGCTATATTTCCGCGGCAATACTGTACTTTTACTCGATCCTCGTTGACGGCGTTAAATACGTTTCGTTTTTGCAGTTTTTTGCGATGGCGCTGCTCGTAATCGGCATTTATGTTAACCAGCGCTATTCCTGGACAAATTACATTTATATGATCCGCGCCAACGAAAACAAGCACACAGGAGAAATAATCGGCTTTAATTTCGCCGTTCACCGCGTTCAGGGCAAGAGAAGTTCCTGCCTTGCGGACATTTCCTGCTCGGATATCATCTCGATCGACAAATGCACGTCGAAATCCAAAATTCCCGAATCAGTAAAAAGCCAAAAGAACATAAGTCGTTACACTTTTACACAGACAATGATGCCCGCCGAATTTTACACGGCTGTGTTTAACGCGGACGGCGGTGTTGTTTCCGTGGCGTTCGAGCCGGACGAAGTTATCGTAAAAATGCTCGAAGCTTGCGTTACCGTAAAAAATGAAGCAGACTTGAATCAATAATATCACAAAAGTGAGGTCAAATATGAAAACTGCAGTTCTCGGAATGGGCAACATAGGCGGAGGTGTTGTTGACGTTATCATGGCAAACGCCGCGTCCCTTTCTGCCGCAACGGGTAAGACGATAGACATAAAATACATCCTCGATCTTCGCGATTTTCCCGACCACCCCCTCGGTGACAGAGTAGTTCATTCGATCGAAACCATCGTGAACGATCCCGAAGTCAGCCTCGTATTTGAGGCGATGGGCGGCTCGCACCCTGCATACGAATACACCGTTGCCCTGCTTCGCGCAGGCAAGCACGTCGTTACGTCAAACAAGGAGGTCGTTTCCAATTTCGGCGACGAATTCACCAAGATTGCGGAAGAAAAAGGCGTTCATTATCTTTTTGAAGCATCCGTCGGCGGCGGAATTCCCCTCATCAGACCGATCACAAGCTCGCTTGCGTCCGAGAAGATCAAGAGCATCAACGGTATCGTCAACGGCACGACAAACTACATTTTGACGATGCTTGCGGACGGTACATCCTTTGATGACGCACTCAAAAACGCGCAAAAACTCGGATATGCCGAAGCAAATCCGAGTGCAGATGTTGATGCGATCGACGCTCAGCGCAAAATTTGTATCCTTTCCGCGCTTTCGACAGGCAGACTTTACGATCCGTCCGTACTTCGCGCAGAGACGATCCGAAACGTCACTCCCGAAGATATGAAAGCCGCAAACGAGCTGGGCGGCTCTGTCAAGCTCATCGCGCACGCATCTTTCGACGGCAGGGACGACATTTTCGCCGCACCGTGCTTCGTGCCGTATTCTTCCCCGCTTTCCCACATTTCCGACGTGTATAACGGCGTTTTGGTAGATGCGTCCGTATCAGGCGAGCTGATGTTTTTCGGAAGCGGTGCCGGTAAATATCCGACCGCCGGAAGCATGATCGCGGATCTCGTTGCGGTTGCGTCCGGAACGCAGGCAAGACTTGCTCCGTTCAAAAAATCGGACACGTCAACTCTGCTCCCGTTTGAAGCTCACATCTGCCGTCATTTTGTCTCGGTTTCTTCCGCAGATGCGGTCAAAGCCTCTGACGAGCTCGGTACATACGTGTTTTACCGTGAAAACGAAACCGGCTTCGCAGGCATTCTGCCTGAAGCACATCACGGAGAAACCGTCGCGAAAGTCAACGAATTTGCCGAAAAATACGGTGCAAAAGTCTCAATATATCGAGTAATATAATGCAAAAGCGGTGCGAAGCTCAGCCTGAGTTTCACACCGCTTTTTTATTTCCAGAGGCTTTCGTCAATGTAGCACAAAATCGACGCTTCAAGCCAATATTCGAATTCGGTCGATGCCGGATAGAGGCGCTCGAAGCTCTTGAATTTGAGGTAAAGTTCTCGTCCGTCTCCGACATCGTGCCATATATCGGCAAAAATGAAGTCATAATCGCCGCTCGGCGCCGTTTTTTCGGCAAATTCAATCGCATCGCCGACAATCACATTGACTTTTTCCGGATGCTCAAACTGCGGCAATATTTCCGTTTTGAACATTTCCGCGGCATCGGCGGACAGCTCCACGATCGTCACGGATTCGACCTCCGGTTTGCGTTGGCACATATATGCGAAATATCCGAGCCCGACGCCGTACGTCAGGACTTTGCCGTGAGCCTTCTTGACAGCAGGCAATGTTGTAACCGTTTCGTTCGGCAAAAGCGTCATCCACTCGCGCCCATCTTCGAGAATCGCCGGATATTCGAATTCGCGCATAAAAAAACCGAGTTTCGGGATGAGTTCGCGCGATTCCGTAACCGCGAAATCATCACATATAAAGGCTTCACACGACTTCAGTTTCATCGTTTTCAGCTCCCAACGACCGATTTTGCGCGGCTTGAAACTGATATTTTTATAATACGGGTCGTTTTCGTAATCCGTCGGGTCAAGCAGTTTGACCATGGGGATGAAATAATTACGGAACAGCGCTCTGTCGCGTCCGGCTGTGTCAAGTCCGCACATTACGGCAAGTATTTCCGAATAGGCGCGCGAAAGCTCGAAGCCGCACGCTTCCGCCATTTCCATAACCATGTCGGGGGTTATTGCGTCCGGCGTCAGATTCAAATAAAGCGAAATCAGCTCCGTCGTTTTTGCGTTATAGCGTTTGATGTCCGCCTCGTCTAAATATACCCTTCCTTCGGAACGTCTGTACTGCATTGTTTTCCCCTCTTTCACCCGATTATGCTTATATAATAGCACAAGCTTGTTTTTTTTTCAACTTTATGTTATAATGCTTTTTTGAAAAGCGGCAATTGCCGCCGAAAGGACGGTTCATTTATGGTCAACGCGCGAGACATTCTCAACTCAAAGCGACTTTTTATTTTTGATATGGACGGAACAATTTACATCGGCAACAGACCGTTTGATTTTGCTGTGAAATTCATCTGCAATCTTCGCAAATGCGGATATGAGATAATGTTCTTCACAAATAACGCTTCAAGATCGTCAACATTTTACTATAACAAACTCGCCTCACTCGGATATGCGCCGACCCCTTCGGAAATAATGACCTCCGGTGACGTGACTGCGGAGTTTCTTCTGCGTCATCGCAAGGGAAAGAGCGTTTACCTTGTCGGTACGTCCGAGCTGAGGCGCGACTGGCGCGTTCGCGGCATACGTCTCGTATCCGATGATGACGCTTCCGAAGGCGCAACCGCTGACATCGTTGTGACAAGTTTTGACACCGAATTAACCTACCAAAAGGTGTCAGACGCCGTACGCATGATACGAAGCGGAGCCGAATACCTTTCGACGCATCCCGACTTCAACTGCCCCATCGACGGCGGTTTCATCCCCGATTCGGGCGCTATCGCGGCAATGATGACAGCATCCACGGGCGTAAAGCCTCGGTATTTCGGCAAACCATGTCCCGAAACCGTCAACATGATCAAGGAAGTTACCGGTTATTCGTCAGAAGAAATTTGCATTTTCGGCGACAGGCTCTACACCGACATCGCACTCGGCAAGCAAAACGCCATAACCTCCGCGCTCGTACTCACGGGCGAAACAAAAAAAGAGGATCTAAACGGCATATCCGCCTCTGCAATGCCGGATTTCGTGTTTTCGTCGCTCGCTGAAGCGGACAAAATTATGTTTTCGAAAGACTAAAACGCCATACACGGCGTTTTTTTCTTTACACAAAAAAATTCACACATAAAACTGTTTCTTTTTGTGAAAAGTCTGCTATAATATAGTTGTCAACCCATAATTTTATTTACGGAGGTCAGACGGTTTATGAAAAACAAAAACAACACACCGCTGTATGCAATAATAATTCTGTTGTCTGTGGCAGTTATCGTCGGTGCTACCGCATTGATTGTTCGAACTTTAGGTTCAACGTCCGAACCGGACGACACTTCGGAACATTCCGAAACCGAAAGCTCGCCGCCCGACACAGAACAAGACGAAACGACCGCAGATTCGGTGGCAGAAACCGAAGACGAAACGGAAGTTCCCGTCCCGGATTCGGAAACCGTTTCGCCGGACACGGATGACGAAAACGAAATTCTTGTCATCGAGTATGAAACTCCCGTTACCATGTATGCACTTTACAACGTGAACGCGCGAATGGCAGACACCGCCGACAGCGACATCATGGGCGTTCTTTATCAGGGCGATGCCGTTATCGTAACGGGCGAGACCTCCAACAAATGGTACCGAATCGTTTACAGGACTTATTACACGGCGTACGTCAAATTCGATCTTCTCACTACAGACAGCTCGGTTGCGGCGGTGGACATCGAATATTTCGACATTCCGAAAACAATGTACACGATTTCGAACGTAAACGTGCGAGCAAGTCACAGCACGAACTCCGTGATTTACGAGATGTTTGCGATCGGAACGGAAGTAAATGTAATTGCAAAAACGGAAAACGGCTGGTTCCGCATCGAATACGGCGAAGGCTTTGCTTACATCAAGGAGGAATATCTCTCCGATGAGATGCCGGTTATTGAAGTCGAAACCGAAGCGGAATCCGAAACATAAAATTTCAAAGCAAATAAAAAGGCTCTGACCGATTCGGTCAGAGCCTTTTTGTGTCGAAATTAAGTTAATTCGAAAAAGCAATTAAGCTTCGTAGCCCCAGATTTCGATTTCAGCAACGTTACCGTAACAACCGGAAGCACCAACGTAACGTACATAATAATATACTGTTTCGCCGTCTCCTACCTTAACGGTAGCATAATCGCTTTCTGTGGGGGTATCTTCGATTGTATAGAGATCTACCCATGTTTCACCGTCAACAGACGCCTGGAAAGATCCGCCGGTCATACGAGAACCGTAACCGGAACGAGGAGAATAACGAATATGAGTCAGCTTAACGCCTTCGGGGAGATATGCACCTACATAAGAGGTTTCGAATGTACCGTCGCCGGAGATACCGACAAGTTCATCGTCTGTGTTTTCGTATTCGCTCTGTTCGTCACAGTCATAGAATGTGCTGATGTCCATATCGAACGCTTTTGTAGCGATATTGGAAGTGGAGTTACCCCATGTGCCCTTACCGTCGTGGAGAACGTTTGCGGGATCTACAAGGAAATATGTAAGACCTTCGCCGGGTGCACCGTATCCTGCTTCTGTGATAGAAGAAGGAACCGTTTCGCCGTCGTAATCATAGTACTGATTTTCGAAATCGGGGTTGAAGAGAGAGAGTTTGCAAGCACCGTCAAGGTAAATGTCGATAGTCTCTTTGTTAACCGTGATACCGATAGGTGTCCACTCTTCAAGAGACAGAGTGTAGCCGATTTTGAACGCAGCAGTTGCCTTTACGCCGTCGACTACACGATAGCAGTCGGCCTTTGTGTTGCCTTCTTCACCGAGGGAAAGAACGAAGTAGTTGTTTTCATCCTGTACGCAGAAATAAACGTTGATAACAGAATTTTCGTCTGCGGGAAGAACCTTAAGAGAATACTGGTAGTAATTCCACTGGTTTTCACCGATGATGGCTGCAACGCCTGTCATATCGCTGTTAACTGCGATAACGTGATTCTTGTCGGCTTCTTCGGTTTCTTCGTCGTATTCCTCGAGAGGATCGGATTCGAGAGCGATATCAGCCTCATCCTTGTCCCAATCGCCACCTACGGAAACGAAGTATGTGAATGTGGGAAGCGCACCGTCTTCAAGCTTTTCTTCAAGCAGAGTCATTCTGTTAGACTGCTTTGAGGTAACCTTGAGAACGTCGAAATATGCAACGCCCGTTTCGGTACCTACGCCGACAGCGCCGCCGTACTTAGCTTCGAGATCAGGCTGATATTCTTCGGGATCAGTGCTGGCTGGATTGTTCTGAGTTGTGTCGCCGCCTGTGTTTGAGCTGTCTGCACTGCTGTCGTCGGGAGAAATCGGAATTTCCGGATCGTCCGAACAAGCAACAAGTACAAGGAGCATCGAAACAGCAAGAAGCATAGCTAAAAGCTTTTTCATAATTTTTCCTCCGAAATTTGAATGCACTTGCATTCTTAGTGTAAAAATTATATCAAAAAAAAGCTGTCATGTCAATCGCTAAATGCTTTTTTTACAAAAACTATTATCGACATTCGCGGTCTTGTGTAAGATTTACCCAACAAAAGCTTTTGTTTTTCACGAAAATATTAACTTTTGAAGTCAATTCATATCAAAAGTAAGAAGCAATCCGAGCCCTCCAAAAGCAAACGACGCCAATCCGCCGAGCAGAAGCGAAACCGCACCGACACCCATCGC
The DNA here is from genome assembly GCA_964456045.1 of uncultured Lachnospiraceae bacterium. Lineage (GTDB taxonomy): Bacteria > Bacillota > Clostridia > Oscillospirales > CAG-272 > DTU064. The sequence goes on along the minus strand of CAYWAD010000045.1, from coordinate 5,380 downwards.
GCCCGCCAAAAGAGCAACTGCCAAAACGCATGCAAGCGCGAGCGTACATTTTATGTTTTTAACGGTTTCTTCCCGTGTGAGCCAAAGAACAAAGCGCGCAAAAAGGACAAGCGCTGCCGAAACTTTTTTCTCCTGCGCATAAGTTTTTTTATATCCGTTCATTCCGACTGATCCGTTCATTTTTGTCTCCGTTTTATCATTTTCGGTTTGTTTTGAGTGCATTATACCACCGTTTTTGGTAATTGTCAACCCGTTTTAGGTATTTTTTTCGAAGTTTTTTTACCATTTTGTGTTTACAAACGATTCTTTTTGTGGTATAGTTAATGTCAGAAAACAACCGAAAGGATAAATATATGAGCAAAACTTGGCTTGACAGGGTAAAAGAAAAGAAGAAATTTTTGGAAATGACGAACGACGATCTTTCCGAAAAAACGGGCATTCCAAAAGGCACGCTGAACAAAATTTTAGCCGGAACTTCGGACGATCCCAAGCTTTCTACGCTCGCCGCTTTCGCAAAGGTTTTGGACGTATCGGTCGATTACATTATATTCGGAGAAGCGGATTCGCTTCATCTTTCGAAAAGCGAAAAAGATTTGATTTTGAACTACCGCGCGCTGGACGACAAGGCAAAGGATATCGTGTCCACGATCGCAAGCAAGGAAGCGGAGAGATTTACGGGCGCTTCGAATCCCGTGTCGCGCAAAGCGGAGGTGCTCACCTCGGACAGATTCAAATTCTCAGCATCCGAAAAGCAGTCGAAACATCAATTCCGCCTGCCGCTTTACGATCTTCCCGTTTCCGCCGGCAGAGGCTCCTTGCTTGACAGCAGCGGAACTGATTTCATCACGCTTACCTCCGGTGGTGAGACGCTTGATGCAGATTTTGCGCTTCGCGTCAGCGGTAACAGCATGGAACCAAGGTATCTTGACGGCGACATCATACTCGTTCATGAACAGGCTACGGTCGGCATAGGCGAACTCGGTGTATTCGTCTGCTCGGACGGTATTTCGTCAGAGGGTTATTTCAAGCGTTTTGGCGGCGACAGGCTCATCTCCCTAAATCCGCAGTACGACGATATTTACCTCAACACCTTCGATTCCGTTGTCTGCCGCGGCAAGGTCATAGGCCGACTTCCGAGAAAACAATAACTAACAAAAAAACAGTTGCCAATGCATCTGCACAGGCAACTGTTTTTTTATTTTGTCTCTTTCGAAACTATTTTCATCACACTCGTCACGGGACGGTACAGAACAAGCATAATGACAAGATTGGCAACTCCGTGAGCAATGTCCCACGGTATGCCGGCGATCCACCATGAAAACGCGACCGAAAATCCGCTTTGCGTGTCCGTTCCCATAAAAAGATACGGAATCGCGCAGCAAAGTCCGAACAAAAGCCCGAATACGCACGACACTGCGGCGGCAATTATCGCGTCCATCTTTTCGGAAAGCAGCAATGTAACAAGCGCGAGCAAAGGCCACACATACAAATACATTATCCACCAAATTCCGAATCCGAACACTACGCCTTCTATCACGATAAACACGGGGATCACGAAAAACACACGCTTTTTGAAGTACAGCGTGAACATTATTATCCAAAACGTCGTAAGCTCGACGTTCGGAATCTCCAAAAGGGCAAATTTACACGCTTCTATCACCGCCACCATCACGCCGACAAGCGCGACGTCACGAGCGGTGCTTTTGCGTTTTTTTGAAGTCGTCATTCGGCGATGTAGACGGTATATTCGAATTTATAAGCGTCGCCGTCCGTAACAGGCTGATCGTTGATACCGTAATTGCCATATTCTCCGTTGACGTAGATCGCCCAATATGACGCATCAACGGAAAAATCGGCTGTTTCGCCGTTTATTGTGTTTACGTATCCGTCGGAATCCTCAAAAGTGAGCTCCTCGATTTCTTCGAGCGCACCGCGAAGATATTCAGCGTCGGTATTAAGATTATAAACGGTGGATTTTCCGTCCTTGCCGACAACCTCAACAGTTATCGCCTTCTCACCCTCGGAGGCCTTTGGGCCGAAAACAACCCACGCAGACACAAGTGCCGCAAGAACAACCACGATCGCCACGGTAATGACAACTATTTTTGTTTTCTTGTTCATTTTTCTTCTCCTTTCGTAGAATATAAGCCACAACTCCGTCCAAGCTGTGTATACGGAAGATTGCGGCTCATACACTCCCGAAAGAAGTTTTCGGTACGGCAGTAAGTATGCTTCAGCCGATTACTCGCGGCCCCACAATATCATTCTCGGCAGGTCTTCCGGCTCTGCGATCCGCGCTTACATCCGCCTTCCCGATATGTAAATATCAGTGACCTAATGGACAAAGCTCCCGCATTACGGCGACGAGTTCGCTCAGGACTTCAACCTGATTCCCTTTTCACCGAAGACATCCGTTATCTTCGACACCGAAAATGTTCCGTTCGACGAGAGTATATACTAAAAAAGAGAGTTTGTCAAGTTTCGACAATCTCTCTTTTACTTCAAAAGTCACACGGGCTTTTTCTGCTGGCGACACCAGATCTTCATAACGAGCGTATGCGGCAGGAGCTTCACGAGGAACACCTGGAATTTGATCTTAAAACCGCAAAGCGACACGTCACGTCCGCGCTTCATATTTTTATATGCCGCTTCGGATACCGCGCTCGCAGGCGTGAAGAAATTGTAATACTTTATCGTATCGTCCGACACTGCCGTATCGAAAAATTCCGTTTTGCACCAATGCGGGCAGACCGCCATAACGCGGATTCCGTTTGGCTTCGTTTCCATATTCAGTGCGCGAGAAAAGCTCGTAACGAACGCCTTCGTCGCGCCGTAAACGGAAATGTAGGGTACGGGCTGGAACGAAGACGAGGACGCGATATTGTAAATTTCCGCACCTTTTGTCATATATTTGAGCGTATGATACGTCAGCGTGACAATTGCTTTATCGTTCAAGTCGATCATACGGAGCTGACCTTCGAGCGAAAGCGCCGAAAACGTTCCGAAGTAACCGTAACCGGACGCATTTACAAGCACCTTGACGTTAGGTTTTTCTTCGCTCAAGAGCTTTTCGAATTCAACATAGCTTTCGCTTTCGGTCAAATCAAGGGAAATCGCGCGAACTTTTGTCTTAAGCTCGCCGCCGAGCGCCTCAAGGCGTTCGATTCGACGCGCGATGACCCAAATTTCGTCAAGTTCATAATGCTTATCCACCATAAATGCGAAGCTGCGGCCTATTCCGGAGGACGCGCCGGTGATTATTGCTATATTCATAAAAATGTTCTCCGACAATAAAATTTTTAATTGTATAGGCTTATTATATCATTTTTTTCGTTTTTTTCAACACCGTTGTTTTAACATTGAAAAAACATTCTCGCTTATTAAAAATCGCAAGTTTTTTCAGTTGTCAAATGCACACCGAAAAAAGCGAAAAAAATCGCAAGTTTGTGTATAATAACTATTGACGCGAATCGGGTTAATTTGTTAGAATAGGGTTAAAGTAAAAAAACCGTGTCGCAACTGACGGAAGCGGATAACCGCATGGAAGCGATTCGGAATAAAGTCGACCGTCTGGGCACACCGTTTTGATTATTTCCTCGATAATACTCTGTCGGTGCGCCTTTTTTGGATTTTTGAGGTGCTTATGAAAAAAGTAATGATTATTATGGGAAGCGACAGCGACCTTCCGATCGTTTCAAAGGCTGTCGATATGCTCGATTCGCTTGGAATCGGACGAACCGTTCATGTTTATTCGGCACACAGAACGCCCGAAGAAGCAAGATCGCTTGCTCTCGGCGCTCGCAAAAACGGTTACGGCGTCATCATTGCCGCCGCCGGTATGGCGGCGCATCTCGCAGGTGCGATCGCAGCTAACACAACGGTTCCCGTTATCGGTATTCCGATAAAATCCGGCGATCTCGGCGGAATGGACGCGCTGTTGTCAACTGTTATGATGCCCTCCGGCATCCCCGTTGCTACGGTTGCCATCGGCGGAGGCGCAAACGCAGCGCTTTTAGCGGCAGAAATTCTCGCCGTATCAGATGACGAGCTTGCGGCAAAGCTTGATGCAAAAAGAATTGACGGTCACGACAAAGTGATTGCAAAAAATTCCGAAATCGAATCCAAATTCAACAATAAATAAATTTATCAGGATGGTGAATGAAATGGAACATTTGAAGCTTGTTTATGTCGGCAAAACAAAAAATGTTTTCGAGCTTGACAACGGAAATTATTGCCTCAATTTCAAAGATGACTGCACCGGTGAAAACGGTGTTTTCGATCCGGGCGCAAATTCCGTCGGTGTAACAATCGAAGGAGTAGGTAAGGTCAATCTTCGCATGTCCGTATATTACTTTGAAAAGCTCAAGGAAGCAGGCATCAAAACTCACTACGTGAGCGCAGACGTTGATTCCGCAACGATGGAAGTTCTTCCCGCACGTCCTTTCGGACACGGTCTTGAAGTAATTTGCCGCCGTCGTGCAGTCGGAAGCTTCCACCGCCGTTACGGTGAATACATTGAGGAAGGCGCTGAGCTTCCCTACTACGTTGAAATGACGTTCAAGAATGATGCAAAGGGCGACCCTCTCGTAACAAAAGACGCTCTCGTTGCGCTCGGCGTTATGACCGACTCTCAGTACGACACCATCAAGGAAATGACTCAGAAGATCACAAAGATCATTGCCGACGATATGGCGACTATCGGCTGTGAACTTTACGACATCAAGTTCGAATACGGCTACTCCGGCGACGAAGTAATTCTCATCGACGAGATTGCTTCCGGTAATATGCGTGTATACAAAAACGGCGAATATATCGAGCCGATGAAGCTCTCCGAGCTTTTCTTCGAAAACAAATAAAAACCTTCAATACGGGAGGGACGTTATTTCACGTTCCTCTCGTATAGTTATGTAAATAATATTTTTATCTAAGGACAAGGACAATCATTTATGGGTGGATTTTTCGGTGTAACGTCAAAGCGTGACGCTGTTGCCGACGTTTTTTTCGGCACAGACTATCATTCGCATCTCGGCACTCGCCGCGGCGGTATGGCAGCTTGGAACGGCGCAAGCTTTTCACGTGACATTCATAACATACAAAACTCCCCGTTCCGTACAAAATTCGAGAATGTTTGCTCCGAAATGACAGGCAATGCCTGCATCGGCTGCATAAGCGACACGGATCCCCAGCCGCTTCTCATTCGCTCCAACCTCGGAACCTATGCAATCACAACCATCGGACGCATCAACAACGCGGAAGAACTTGCAAATCAGTATCTTTCGTTTTCAGGCGGTCATTTTTCTTCGCTTTCTTCGGGAAATGTCACGATTACGGAGCTTGTTGCGGCGTTGATCAATCAAAAAAGCAACTTCACGGACGGCAT
>CAYWAD010000044.1:10370-11885 GCA_964456045.1 uncultured Lachnospiraceae bacterium | reverse complement strand
GATCCCGAAGCTAACGGCGCTACATTCTATGTAAACGGCGTTAACTACTGGGCAGACCCCAACTCCAACGGCGCTATCGACGAACTCGTAGTTTACTCCAGAGCTCTCTCCGATGACGAAGTTGCTTCTCTCTACAACCTCTATGAAACTCCCGCTACTTTCGAAAGCTATGACGATTGGGAAGCTGCAAAGGTTGAACTCGGTGAAACATCCGGTGATGATCCCGTTGACACCGATCCTGTAGATGACACCAATAAGGCTGACGACAAGACTGACGACAAGGCTGACGACAAGAACGAAGGCGACAACACAACAGCAGCTACTACCGAAGAACCCAAGGAAGAGGGCGGTTGCGGCTCCGCTATGGGCGCTGCTGCTGCTATCGTAGCTCTCGTTTCCGTATTCGGTTGCGCTATCATCAAGAAGCACTAATTTAGCTTAAAGCTTAATAAAAAAGGCTCTCCTCGGAGAGCCTTTTTTGCGCACTATTGCAAAAAAGTCGGCTTTGTGGTATGATAATAGGGTAAAATGTTGTTTGGGAGGTTCTTTTGTGTACCCTTATGAAATAATTCCGGGAGTTGATCTGTATGCGGTCTTCTTCCTGCTTGCGCTTTGTGCCGCGCTTTTGGCGTTCCGTATAATAAGCGATAAGGTCGGCTTGAACGCAAAGGTTTATAATATGTGTATTATTTCGAGCATTTTCGCTATCATCGTCGGATATGTCGGCTCTGTGCTCTTTCAAGCGTTTTACGATTATCTTGAAACGGGAGTGTTCGCTCCCGAAAACGCGGGAATGACCTTTTACGGCGGCTTGATCGCCGGCGCGGCGACGTTCATTGCCGTTTATTTTTTGCTGTTTGCATTTAAGGATAAGGAAAACTTGCGCGGCAAAAATTTCTTTTTTGTGTCCGACATTGCCGCTCCCTCAATCGCAATCGCTCACGCGATCGGTCGCATCGGCTGCCTTTTTGCCGGTTGCTGTCACGGTAGGGTGACGGACGCGTGGTACGGTATTTATACGGTGAATCTTGACGCGAAAACAGTGCCGATTCCGCTTTTTGAGTCGATGTATTTGTTCGTTTTGTTCGGCGTTCTGCTTTGGCGCGTGCGGCATAAGAAAACATACGGTTTGTCGCTGTATCTTTCCGCGTATGCGGTTTGGCGTTTCTTCATTGAGTATTTGCGCGACGACAACAGAGGCAGTTCTCCCGTGCCCTTTCTCACGCCCTCGCAGTTTACCGCAGTTGTGCTTTTTGCAGTCGCGGTGGCGCTTTATTTTGTTATGAAATTTTGGTGGTATAAGTCGCATCCCGTTGTACCTTCGGAGGACGAAAATGAGGCATAAAATCGGCAGAACGGCGGCATATCTGTCGATGGTGTTGCTGATGTTGCTGTACTTGCTTGACATTGCTTCGTTTGACAGCGAAAATGTCGTCGGCATGACTATCACCCGTGCGTGCGGCTCGGTGATGTTCGTTTCGCTTTTGATCAGCTACGGAACGGATGTCTGGCGCA
>CAYWAD010000044.1:0-10270 GCA_964456045.1 uncultured Lachnospiraceae bacterium | reverse complement strand
GGCTCGGTGATGTTCGTTTCGCTTTTGATCAGCTACGGAACGGATGTCTGGCGCACGAAAAACGGTTTGGCACACGCGCTTTTGTTCGCTTTGCCGGCGCTTGTCATCGCGATCAATAATTTCCCGTGGATTCCGTTTTTGTCCGGCGGTGTCAGTGTGGACGCAGGCAAAAGCGAGATCGCAATGCTTGCCGTTGAGTGCGTTTTTATCGGCATATTCGAGGAAGCCGCGTTCCGAGGTATCATACTTGACCTTGTGCTTGAACGCTTCGGGAACACGAAAAAAGGCGTCTTTACGTCGCTCGTTGTGACGTCTGCTGCGTTTGGACTTATACATATCTTCAATTTGTTTGCAGGTGCCGGCTTCGGCGCGACTGTACAGCAGATCGGCTATTCGTTCCTCATCGGTGGGATGTGCGGTGTGGTTTTTGTTAAGACGGGATGTCTGCCGCTCGCGATGGCGATTCATGCGATTTATGATTTTTGCGGTTATCTTGTGCCGCGGTGCGGTTCGGGCACGATGTGGACTGCGCCTGAAATCGTTCTGACTGCGGTCGTGGCGGTTTTGGTGTTCGTCTTTTACGTTTGGGAAGCAACGCGGCTTGAGCCGAGGGCTGCTGCGAATAATGAAAAATAAAACGGGGGTTGCATCCCCCGTTTTTATTTTTTCAGTGTTTTTTCGAAATGATTTAGTACGTCCGGCAAAACTCTGTCCCAAAAGTCCCACCAATGCGCGCCCTTGTCCTCAAAGTAGGCGTAATCCCAGCCGTTGCGCGGGCACATAAAGTCGCGGAAGCGGAGGTTGTCCTCGTAAAGATAATCCTCCGTGCCGCAAATTTGACGCAGTACGGGGCGACAAGCCGGCGAAAGCCGTTCCGCGTCGCGCACGAGGCGGTATAGGTCGGAGGTTGAATTCGGGAGCGACTCACGATAGTCCTCACCCCAGTTTGCGATGCCGTGTTCTTCCCAAAATCCGCAATCGACGAAGCGGTACACGATGTCGGTCACGCCGGAAAGCGAAACAGCGGTGCAGTAGCGGTCGGGATAGGCGAGCGCAAGCTTGAGCGCGCCGTAGCCGCCCATCGAGTTGCCCATGATGCCGCGCTTGTCTCGGCTACGGGAAAAGGAGTAATTTTCAGACAAAAACGCAGGGAAATCGTCCGCGACGGCGGAAAGATAGCGTTTCCCGTGCGCCATATCCGTGTAGTAGCTGTTCTCCGCGAAGGTGAGCGCGGCGGCGAAGCCGTGCTTCTCCAAGAGAGACGCAAGGCGAGTGAATCTGAGCCAAATTTCAACGTCGTCCGTCATTCCGTGTACAATGTGGACGTAGGGGACGTCGCTTTTTCCGACGAGACTTTCGGGGATGACAGCCATATAGGGTGTTTCTTCTTCGAGTGCGTGCGAATAAAATTTATCAACGATTGTCATAGCTTATCCTTATAGAGAAATCGTGAGCCGATAGCCGACTCCGCGAACGGTTTTGATCGGATTTTTGCCGAAAAGTTCCGTTAGCTTACGTCTTAAATGACAGATGTACACGTCTGCGGCGTTTGTTTCCTGTTCGCCTCCGCGAGCGACTGCGGATATTGCGTCGCGTGATACGGGGGTGTTTATATTATCGTAAAGCAGACGAAAAACCGCGTATTCTTTGTCGGTCAGTGCGGCGTAGTTTCGGTTGTGATATACGCGCTTGCGCGGAACATCTACGCGAAAGCGTAGCTGCTGCTTTCCAAGCTTGGAATGTATTGCGTCGGTGAAGGTGAGGCGAGAAAACGGGCGCGGCAGTTCCGCGTCATCGTCACCGATAGTCAAAACCGAGAATGCGGTTCCGTTTGTTTCCGCAGTTGATTCCGTGTCAAGTATGAGCAGATCGGCTGAGTCGCTGTCTGTGAGTTCTATTCCCTCGTCGCCGAGCCAAAGCGCGAGCATATTGTACAGTTCAGTGTCAGATGTGATTAGTTTTGCCGATTTCATTCCGTTATTATTTTAACCTCGACGTTTACTCTGCCGTCAGAGCGGAGTGTTCGAAAATACCATTCGTTTGTTTCGCCTGTGCGATAGATGCGAATTTCATCATCCAGGCGACATTCGTTAGCGTAATTGATGTAAAAAGAGACTATCCTCGCAGAGCCGGTACGTATTTCGGGTACGAAATCCGAGATGATGTCTGCGTATACGGTGTTATTGATGTGCCCGTTTTTGTCCGTATCGGAAAAACCTGCCGTGTGAGTGCCGATCAGGGCAAGCTCGCCGGTATCGGGGTATGTCAGTCTACGTGGAAGATCGAGAGTGAGTTCTTCGTCTGATCCGTACATAATGTCGGATGCGTCGGATACACGTAAAATTTTGCGTTCCGCAAAGTTGTAAAGTGTCCATACAGATGACATTTCGGCAACGGTTGTTCCGCAGCACGAGACGGAAAAGCAACGACCGAATCCGACGCCTTTTCGTTCGGATTCCCAGGTTTCAACGTCGATTTCGTCCCTGTGGGATAAATTTCCGTAAATGCTGAGAGACGCTCTTGCGAGCAAAAACGCTTTGCCTTGCGCCCTCAGCTCATTTGCAGACGGGTGTATGCCCTCCATGTGCAGATATGCGGTTTCCTGCATATAACGCATAAGGGCGCCGGGTTTGATGTTGCCGTATGCGTCCATGTCATGAGAGCATATTCGGAAAGTTTCTTTCCATTTCATAGTTGAATTATCTCCGTTTGAATTTGTTTATAAGCCTTGCGGCTCGTTTTGCTTTTACAAACGCTGAAAATGCAAAACGGAGCGGAATTTCCGCTCCGTTTTTTTAATGCTGTCTTAATTATGCTTTGCCGTTGGAGCCGAGAACGTCTACGATCTTGTGCTCAACCATCGTCTTGATAGCTTCACGAGCGGGCTTGAGATACTGACGGGGGTCAAAGTGATCGGGATGCTCGTTGAAGTATTTACGGATGGAAGCTGTCATAGCGAGACGGAGGTCGGAGTCGATGTTGATCTTGCAGACTGCCATCGAAGCTGCCTGTCTGAGCTGTTCTTCGGGAATGCCGATAGCGCCGGGCATATTACCGCCGTTTTCGTTAATGAGCTTAACGAATTCCTGAGGAACGGAGGAAGAACCGTGGAGAACGATCGGGAATCCGGGGAGACGACGGGAAACTTCTTCGAGAATGTCGAAACGAAGCTGGGGCTTTGTGCCGGGCTTGAACTTGTAAGCGCCATGAGAAGTGCCGATAGCGATTGCGAGGGAGTCGCAGCCGGTAGCGTGAACGAATTCTTCAACTTCTTCGGGCTTTGTGTAAGAGGAATCCTCAGCGGAAACGTTTACTTCGTCCTCAACGCCTGCGAGAGTGCCGAGCTCTGCTTCAACAACAACGCCGTGCGCGTGAGCATATTCAACAACCTGCTTTGTGAGCGCGATGTTGTCCTTGAAGCTCTTGGAAGAACCGTCGATCATAACGGAGGTGAAACCGCCGTCGATGCAGGACTTGCAAAGCTCAAAGCTGTCGCCGTGGTCAAGGTGAACTGCGATAGGAAGATCGAAGCCTGCTGTTTCCTGAGCGTCAATGATAGCAGCTTCGATGAGCTTCATAAGGTAAGCGTGCTTTGCATAGCCGCGAGCGCCTTTACTTACCTGGAGAATGAGGGGGGACTTCTGAGCAATAGCAGCTTCAGTGATACCCTGGATGATTTCCATGTTGTTTACGTTGAAAGCACCAACAGCATATCCGCCGTTGTAAGCCTTTGCAAACATTTCTTTTGTTGTTACGAGTGCCATATTATATCTCCTTGCTTTTTATGGATTATATTTGCATTCAAACATATTGTAATACATATTCGCAAAAAAATCAAGTACGTCAAAAAATATTTACGAAAAACGGCAAAAAACCCATTGCAAACTTGCAATGGGAATTTTTTTGGATATGTGAGCCCCACTTAGCCGTGTAACCCGGCGATTAGAAACCCTGCTCTCGCAAGGCGGGTATATCCTCTCGACGATTTTTGAGCTTCCAACATCCGCCGCAGAAGGCAGCGGGAGGCCTGCATCGACACCGAACGAAGTCCGGATTCCCTTTATTCTATCGTGGGTTTAAATAACCGAGCTATCACGCACTCGGCAGGGCACTTATATTTTACCATAAACACGTTAATTTTAGTATTGGCAAAATGAACAAACTGTAATGCACATTTTTGTGCAAACGGAACAAGCTCGATTATTCGGCTTCCGTAACATCGGCTTCGGGAGCGTTCTCCTTTACGGATTCGATTCCGTTATCGCAGGCAGCCTTTGTTTTGTAGCCCGCGGATGTTGCGATGATATCACCGTTTCTCGCAGAGAGCGCAAAACGGAAATCGCCTGTGCGGTCTATATACATCTGGAATTTGGGGTGCTTGAGTACGGGATAGTCGGGCGCACTCTGATCCTCAACTTTAGCCTTGGGCGCGAACTTTTTTACAGCGTCGATGCCGCTTTTGCAAGCGTCTTCGGAGGGATAAGTCTCGGAAGATGCGATAAGTTGACCGTCAGCGGCTTCAAAGTCGAATTTATAGCCGTCAGCAGTTTTTTTGATGACAAATTTATTCATACTGTATCTCCTTTTATGAGCAGTTATTTCTTACGCTTAATTTTAACATATCAAATGAGTTAAATCAAGGACATAATCAAAAAACACGCCGGTAAAGCGTGTTTTTTGCTGTATTGTTTGTTAAATTCGGGATTATTCTTCGTCGTAGTCGATGTCGGAGAAAAATTCATCGTCGAAATAGTCCGCAACGCGATCGAATTCTTCGTCGTCTTCGATGGGAGCGAGAATATATTCGTCGTCCTCGTCTGCCTCAAGTTTGAGGATAACGTATTCGTCCTCGCTTTCGGAGGGGATGAGCGCGTAGTAAACATTGCCGTCAAGCTCTGCTCTGCCGATAAGCTCGTATTCTTCTTCGTTGCCTTCTTCGTCTTTAAGAACGACGATGTCGCCTGTTACAAATTCTTCGTTTGCCATGGTTTATTTGTTCCTTTCGGTGATTTTTATTTATATACTACTTATTATAGTATCGAAAAAGTGTGTCCGTGTCAAGGTGTTTTTATTCCTTTTCGGCGGTGTGATGCTCGCATATATCGGAAAGCGGGCATATTGTGCATTTTGGTGATCGCGCGGTACAGATGTCGCGTCCGAAAAGTACAAAACGGTGACATAGATCCGTTTGAAGCTCCGGACGAACGATTTCGGAAAGGATTTTTTCCGCGGTCTGCGGAGATTTCATTGTTTCGGCATATGCGCCGAGCCTGCCGGCTATACGGATGCAGTGCGTGTCCGCGACTATGCCGGGAATATGATACACATCGCCCAAAATGAGATTTGCGATCTTACGTCCGATGCCGGACAGTGAGAGCAGTGCTTCCATATTGTCGGGGACTTTGCCGTCAAAGCGTTCCAGCAACTCTGCCGAAAGCTTTTTGATATCCTTGGACTTCATTCTGTAAAGCCCGCACGGACGGACGAGGTTTTCAAGCTCCGCAAGGTCCGCCTCTGCCATCGCCTCAGCGGACGGAAACCGCGCGAACAGCTCGCGGCTGACAATGTTTACTCTTGCGTCCGTGCATTGAGCGGACAAGCGTGCCATAACTAGCAATCGCCATGCGTCTTTGCCGTATTCGAGCGAGCAGACAGCTGTCGGATACAGTGCTTCGAGACGGTAAGCGATCTCGTCAAATTTTGCGTAAATGTCGTTATTCTTGGGTAATTTCATCATCTGTGGTAATATCAACGTTGAAATATTTTGCAAATACGTCGCGGACGGATCTGCCGGCGAGCGCGCCTTTCGCGCCTCTCTCGATTACGCAACTTGCGACGATTTCGGGGGAATCAAACGGAGCAAATCCGACGAAAACCGCGTTGTCGCTGTGGTTTGCGGAAACTTGCGCCGTACCCGTCTTTCCTCCGACTTTGAAAGGCAAAACGTCAAAAAGGGTTGCGGTCGAGCCGGATTCGACGACGGTCTGCATTGCGTCGAGGACGGTCTGCACGTCATTTTCATCAAGGTCAATGGAGCTGAGGACTGTAGTTTCAGTTTTGTACACTATCTCCTCTGTGCCGTATTTTTTTACGCAATCGAGGATGTGCGCGTTATATCGCTGACCGCAATTTATGAGCGCGGACATATACACGCTGAGCTGAAGTGGCGAAAAAAGGTTGTCGGACTGACCGATCGCGGCGGCGAGCGTGTCGCCGGGGTTCCATCCGTCCAGACCGTTTTCGGTTCTGTAATCGGGGCCTGCAAGAACGCCAGTTTTTTCGGAAAGTTCAATACCGGTCGATTCGCCCAATCCGAGCGCACGGCAGTACTTGTTCATCGTTTCGATCGTCAACCGTCTGCCGAGATCGTAAAAGAAATAGTTGCACGAAACCTTGATCGCCTCGGAAATGTTGATCTTTCCGTGACTTCTGCCGGACGAGACGTAAAGCCAACATCGCGGTGTAAAGCCGGATTCGGCGTAATAATCGTACACACCGAGGGTTTCGATTGTTTCATCCTTGGTGACGATCCCCTCGGAGAGCGCCGTAACGGCGACGGCAGGCTTGAAGGTTGAGCCGGGAGGGTAGGTTCCGTTTAAGGCTCGATTGTAAAGCGGGGCGTTTTCGTCCGTGAGCAGCCCCGCGATGTCCGTTTTGTATGTGGAAAGGTCAAATGTCGGGTAAGATGCCAACGCCCTTACCGCGCCGGTGTTGATGTCAACAACCGTCAACGCGCCTGCATTTGCGTCTTCACCGTTGTTTTCCGTTCCCAACGATTCCGCACGTTCGTGGATATATTCGATGTTGTCCACCAAGGCTTGCTCTGCGGAGCGCTGAAGCTCAATGTCGATTGTCAGGTAGACGTCATAGCCTGCGATAGGCTCTTTTGTAACCTCGCGGCTGATTATGTTGCCGTATTCGTCCTCCGTTATCGTCATCGTGCCGTCAATTCCGCACAAATATTCTTCAAATGCGCGCTCAACGCCGTCTATGCCGACAATGGCATCAAGCTGATAGCCGAGCTCGGTGTAATATTCAACGTCCGCGGCTTGGATTTTGCCCGTTCTGCCCAATATGTGTGACGCAACGCCCGGTTCGCAGTAAACGCGTTTGGATTCAACCGAAACGGTGAATCCGCGGAGGCTCCCCTCCTCAAGAAAGGAGATCAGGGAAATGTCTGCATCAGTGAGTACGGTGTAGGGGGTGACGGACGAAAAATCGCGGGATTCCATGTCATATCTCAGCTTGAGAAGAAAATCCGCGGTTTCTCTGTCGTAAAGCAGATTGCCCTCGTTGTCTATGATGTCGTAGCGGAGCGCGAGTACCTCGATTATCGAATCAAGCGATACGGAGGTTTCGCCTTCTTCCAAAGACATTGCAAGCGCGTAAAGCTCGCGCATGTGATCCTCGGAAGAAAGGAAGCTGTTGAAATACGAGAGCGCATAGGGATAAAAATCGCCGTCGATGATAGTGCCGATTTCTTCAAGCCCCAACGTCGTTAAAAGGCGCTTGAATCGGGACTTATTTATCGCAACCTCGAAGAATTCGTCGTTAAGCGTGTATTCGGGGTAAACGCCCGTAGCAGGGAAAGTTATCTCGTTTAAGCTGTATTCCGCGTCCGAATCGGCAATCTTTTTGTAAATTTGAAGAAGATTTTCGTTCAGGCTGCTGTTTTTTGTCGGCAGGGTGCCTTTGTCAAGCAGGATACTGTACGAATATTCGTTTTTTATGAGCGGCACGCCGTTACAGTCGTAAACTTCGCCGCGTTGCGCTTGTATTGTAACTGTTCTTGTGTAGGTTCTTGTTGAGATATGGTCGTAATAATCCGGGTCGGCGACTTGAATGTTGATCAAACGCGCGGCAAAAACGAGGGATATGAGAACAAAAGCAAACGCGAGCGTAAGCAGCCGAATTACATGTCTTTGGTTCATATAAACTCCTTTTCTTTGCCGAAATAAATGCAGGAATTGCTCGTATTACGGAGCAAAAATCAATCAAGTCCGGGCTTGGGAGTTTCCTCTTTGCGAAAAATACGGCTGATGAGGCAAATCAAAAGCGCGGGAATAGGTGATACGATGAAAGTCGAAAGTGCTTCCGGAAGAAGAACTTTCGGTATGATAACGGGAATGTCAACGACATTCCAGGTCAAAACGATGTAAATAAATGTGGTGAACATCCGCACAAGCAAGGCGGATGCGTCGAATATCAGGAATAAAAGCAGCGACTTTTTGTAATATTCCGTTGTGACAATGCCGCAAATATAGCCGACAAGCATATATACCAGAGGCAGTAAAGACACGCCGATGCCGCCTGCGGCTTCGACAACAAAACCTACGATCAAGCCGAAAATCGCGCCTACACGTTCGTTTTCGAACATTGCAACGGAAAAAACGGCAACGATCAGTATGTCCGGAGTTGAGCCGAACGGTTTTATTCGTGAAAAGAATGAAATCTGAAAAAGTATCAGCAAAAGCCCTGCGATTGCATAGAGGACGTACTTAACGATCTCGGAAACGGTAACGCCGAGCTGATATTTGCCGCCGACGGTAATGGAGGCGCGTTCCTTGAAAAAATACGAAACTCGCGAGCGCCCGATTCTTAACGCTTCACCGATTGGGGATCGGTGCTTCTTGCGCTTTTTGTTATTCTGTGACTGTTTCATACGATTTTATAACCATAACGCGCGTGATGTTTTCAAGATCCACCGCAGGACGCACATATGCCACGACGGAACGCGTATATTCGTCGTATTCGGTGCTTTCGACGTAGCCGATAACAAGCCCGCGCGGATAGATGCTGCCGAGCCCACTCGAAATTATGCGATCTCCGACGGAAACTTTGGAGTCGGACGCGAGATAAGTCAGCTTGCAGAGACCTTCGTCGCGCATATTGTAATCACCCTCAAGCAAGCCGAGCTCGCCCGTCTGCTCGACGCATGCGCCGACCGCGGATGAGGATTCGAGTATCGTCAAAACTTTGCTCCAGTTTGATCCTGCTTCTGTAATATATCCGACGATGCCGTCGGATGTAATTACGGGCATATTTTCTTCGACGCCTGCGGCCGTCCCGACGTCAAGCGTAAAGACAGTCATATAGTTGCCGACCTCACGACCGACGATTTCCGCCATTGCGAAGTCGTATTCGGTGTGCTCACGCTTGATTTCGAGGTATTCGTAAAGCCATTTGTTAGTTGCTTCGATGTCGTCGATGCGGTAATACTTGTCCTGAAGCTCCGCGAGTTCCTCCTTCAAGGCTTCGTTTTCCTCTTTCAAACGGTCAAATTCAGTGAAATATTCGGTAAAACCGGATACAGCGTCAGTGATTTTTGTCACAGCCTTTTCGAAAGGGGAGAGAAGGTAGGTGATGCCAGAACCGACGTAATCGGAAAGCCCCATCAGCGAAAGCACTGACGGTACAATCACGAGCGCCAGTGCTATGCAAAGTATTATTATGAAAAATTTGTTTTTGAACGATTTTTTCATATTCCTTTAGGGACCTTTGTTTTATCTTGTTCTGTACTGGATTGCGCCTTCGAACTTGTCCTCCGCTTCGAGAACTCTGCCGATGCCTATTGCAACGGAGTCAAGCGGATGCTTGGGACGGAGCACGCGGATTCCCGTCACCCCGGAGAGCAGTATGTCGAGACCGCCGAGAAGCGCGCCGCCGCCGGTAAGGACGATACCGTTATCGTAAATGTCGCCGGAAAGTTCGGGAGGTGTTGCTTCAAGCGTCGTGCGGAGCGCGTCCACAATGTGCGACACGGGCTCGGTTATGGCTTCGCGGATGTTGGCGGAGTTGATGGAAACTGTCGCAGGCAGCCCGGAGAGCAGATTTCTGCCGCGTATTTCCATTTCGCCGCGATCCGCCGCAGGATGAATTGAGCCGATGTTCTTTTTAAGCTGTTCCGCTGTAGCATCGCCGATCAAGACGTTGAATTTGCGGCGCATATAGTTGACGATCGCCTCGTCAAGCTCGTCACCCGCAACGCGCAGAGAGTTCGACAAAACAATACCGCCGAGCGAAATTACCGCAACCTCGGTCGTGCCGCCGCCGATGTCTATGATCATGTTTCCGCGAGGGCCGCCGATTTTGAGACCCGAACCGATCGCGGCAGCAATCGGTTCTTCGATAAGAGCAACGCTTTGCGCTCCGGCTTCGAGCGTTGCATCCTCAACGGCACGTTTTTCAACTTCCGTAACGCCGTAAGGTATGCAGATGACAACGCGAGGACGCGTCAGCATTGTATTTCCTGAAACCTTTTTGAAAAATT
>CAYWAD010000043.1:0-11927 GCA_964456045.1 uncultured Lachnospiraceae bacterium | reverse complement strand
CATTTTTCATTTCAGTTGATATTCCCACGAAACAGTAAAATCAATAAGGTACTGTTATGAACAGGAGTATTATCCATTGCTCGCAAATCGCTAAATCGGAACAATGTCAATTATCGGAACAATACCACCGCCATTATCGGAATGATAAGGGCAAGCGTTAAACGCTGAAAATTTAAGGATAAAGGTCAATTTCGAATCTTTTCTCAATGCCTCCACAAATCACGAAGAGCCCAAGTCACTGCCCGATTGGGTGATGGCTTAGGCTCTTTTTTATGTTATTGAAGCAATCTGATATTTTGAATAACGGCCATGAGTCACAATTTGCAAATTACCGCTTGCAACCAGTTTTTTCAATATATAACCCGCTTGACTTGCAGATATTCTTAGTTTCTCCATAACGTCCTTCTTTGTGATATACTCATTCTCCATCGCTATTTTAAGGACAAGTGAGGTTTGGCTGTTTGTCATCTTGTCAAAGCAAGCAAGCATAAAATGAGCCAGCTCTTCAATTACAGGAATGGTAACAGAGTTTCCAAATTGTTTGTATTTCTGTCCATCTGTCATTCCTTCTGGGAAACTAAAAGTATCAACGCCCTCTTTCATGAAGGCATACCCGACAAATCCTTGCAGACGACCCCATTCGGTAGGAGTCATAATACGAATCCCCTCGTGGTTTAATTCGGTTTTTTTAGAAGGAATTATTGTTCCTCCGACACCCTCTTTCGGCTGGTATATCAGATTTCGTTCTTTACCGGAACCTCCGGTAGCAAGGATCGTATTAGCAACAGGATGTTCCTCTTCCTTTGTATTGACAACGCAATAACCAAACCCATAACCTTTTTGGGATTGTCTTTCCTTGTGCCTCTTCAAAGTTTCCCAGTAGCCAGATGCCATGTAGTAGTGGATATCAACATCTGGCTCTAAGATTTGATGGACATCTTCGAATATTGTTTTGCTCCCTGATGTTGGAAGCTTCTCGGTTAAAACCTTTACAGCTTCACCGTAGCGTTTTTTACTGAAAGCCATAATGAAAACACGAGGACGATTCTGAGGAACGCCAAAATAACGAGAGTTTCTGACAAATGACTTAGGGCTATAAACATAATTCCCGTCATCATCAAGCGTAACGCCAATTACTCGGTACTCAAGTTCCTCTTCAAGCGTTTCTATAATGGTGCGAATTGTCTGCCCTTTGTCATGCGATACAAGATTCTCAACATTTTCCAAAAGAATAGCTCTTGGGTTAGTGCGTGAGATTATATCGGCAATATCAAAGAAGATGGTTCCGCGAGTCTTATCTCTAAAACCCAGCTGCTTGCCGACTCTGCTAAATGTTTGGCATGGAAATCCTGCCAAAAGAACATCATAGTCAGTTTGAGCAACTTTGTCCTTGAACTCGTCGGAAGTCAAATCATTTAATGGATTTTCTCCATATAAATGCTCATATGTTTTTGCTGCGCTTGGATCAATTTCGGCTGAAAGGACATTTTCGAATTTTCCTGTCAACTCAAAACCACGACGAATTCCGCCAATGCCAGCGCATAAGTCTATAGTCTTGTATATCATGTTTCATCGCTCGCTTGTCTAATTATTATGTTGGTAGCATCCAAACCATCAAGAGAAACGGTGTAAGTGATGCTCCGCACACCTTTAGGCAAATGCCCACCAACAAATGATTCATCTTTGATGGCAGGAAACGAATCGTCCACTTTATACTCCAACATTGCGTGGAGTATATATTGCCTGTTTCTTGCGGATTTGCCTTTTTCGAATCCAAGGGATTCCAGCTTATCATTTAGTGCTACAGTGCTATAACCTAAGCTGGTTAAATCGCTGACCAAGCTATTGATACTATCTCCTGATTGAGCAACTTCAAACTGACAGAGAATCAAAAACAGAGGAAATCCGTTCGGGGGATCAAGCTGAAAATGGTTGCTTAAAGTAATTTCTCGTTTATTCCTTGCTGTCGTGGATTTAACTTCATAAAATTTCCCGTCACAATCTATATCGTATGTAGCTCCTGTCGGGCCGTTCCATTCCGCGTTTTCGCCATGTGTTGCAAGGTATCGAAGCGTGATCAGTTCTCCGAGCACATCATATACTCGTTCGTCCACATTTCTGTTTCCAAGAAGCTCTTTCCATTGCATCCACCATGTTGTTGGAGAAGAAAGAATCTCTTTTCGAAACTCACCATTTAGTCCTGGATTAAGAAGCTCGGAGCAAAGAGAGGAAAATGGTATTTTGATATCTTCGGAGCGAGCCATAAGCAACAGCGCATAACGAGTTTTTGATCCATCGAGGATAATTGTGTCGGTATATAGATGCGCACCAGCAAACCTTTCCGAAATAACCATGTCTTGAGGAACAGGTAAAGCTACACCATAAGAATTTCCTGTTTTGATAGTCCAGCCCTCATATCCGCACTTCGTTATGCTCGGAATGACCGAAGCATAACCAGTTGCAGAAGCAGCCCATCCGTCCCTGATTTCCTTAGCCAGCATTCTCCTCACCTCCTACAATGTTGAGCTGAGCAAATAACTGTGTGACATAACCGGGCTCTGCGTTCTGAGTAAGTGCTGGCTCAACCGTTGTACAATTCACCCGATTTTGAGTAGCAATCTTATTAAAAAGATTACTGGATTTTTTCTCTACTCCAGAATAGGCTTTTATTAACTCTCTATAGAGCCTCAAACGATAACCCTTTCCGGTCCGCTCAATAAAGTCACTAATCGTATCCGTTCCCAGGTCTTTAAGTACTTCTCTCGTTGCTTTTGCAGACCCCTGCCACGATAGATGAATGTACCACCACAGTGTTTTGAGCCATATGCGACGCGTGTGGGCATAGAATCGTTTAGGATTTAGCCTATGACCATCATCTATATCTTTTTTACTTGGAGGGTATCGCAAATGCGTAATATCTGGGAAGACAACACATGATATATAACGCCAAACATCATCATCATTTGCCAGTACATTAGTAAATCCGTTTGCAACTGAAAGCTCATTATAAAGGCACAATCCGATATTAACATCAATAGCATATCCACCATTTGGTTTTGATTCCTGATAAACAGCTATAACCTTGCTTCTCAAGTCGGAATATGTAGGATCAAAATCATCCACACTGTATTTTTGCCATTTTGCTTCAAGATCAAGGAATGCAGTTTCTGGCAGGGCATCAATATCGTCAGCAAAACTTTTGGCTTGTGCCTTCGTCATCTTCTTGTAATTCATTCTGATTGCCCTCCTTTCAGCATTTTCTCGATATTGATACGAATAGTCTTTTGAAGCAGATCAATGCTTTCCGGTTTCAATGCAGGATCACAGCTCGTGTAGAAGTAATACATAGCCTGTGAAATACTTCCTACCTCCAAATTGTTTCCATCCAAAGTAGCTACAAGATATCCCATTTCTTCAATCTTCTTGATAATCATAAGATACGCGGTAGAAATTATTTCAACAAGAATATCTACATTTTTGATGGTGTCGCCCACTTTCGGACAGAAGGAATAGTGTGAGTTAAGATACAAGCATACATAATCTTCGTTGAAAGGGTCTTGTGTGGGATCATCCCATTGATTAAGTTCCAACCACCAAAGTGGCAAGTTGGAATCTTTGACTTCCTTGATTGGGAAATCCATGTGAAGACTGTCAAAATCTAATGCGATGCTGTCAATAGTGCCAATAGTAACACCGGTTTCATTGATCAGATGTTCTTCTCCCCGATGTATATTTACGGCTTCCTTCTGAACATATAGGACTGTATCGAGTACAAGGTCACCCTTGATTTCTCCGGGCAAAAACTCGTGCTTGAAATTACAGATTATACTTTCCCCTTTATTCACTATGGATTCGGGCTTGATATAACCCATTTGGGTAAGAGTCTTGTTATTCCATATTATGCAGATTCCCAAAGACGCCTCACTACAAAGTAGTCCATTTTTTCCATACAGATATGACGGTGATTCGATTATAATTTGTCTGCATATCCTTAGACCGTCATTATCGATTTTCCACGATTCGAGACTATCTTCCAATTTTACTGTGTTTTTTCCTCGTGGGCGCAGACTTCTGTATGCTCCTTCGATGAGATAACTGAAATCGTATTTGTCGCAGACACAACCGCACTTATCGAGCAGTTCTTCTGTTAATGTTGGGTAAAACGACAAGTTGTCCATTTCAGATCACCTCAATTCTTTGTGACTTTTTTGGTTTCTTTTATTGAGCAACGGTACTTTCTATTAGCGGTTTTGATTATCAACTTACCGCTGACAATAGCATTAGTAATCGTGTTTTCAATTTCGAAACCGCATATACCTTCGTTCTCGTCACTTGCAACGATGCGTACCCTTGTAAATTCGGATTTTGCTTCTCTGTGATCCATATCACAATCAGCATCCAGCGGAAGTTCCTTGCCAGAGTTTTGCGCAAGCGTTTTGCACTCCCATATAGCTTCTACAGTTATAGGAAAGGCTGTTCCGATGTTCTGTTGCCAAGCACTCGAGTCCATCAATCCGGTCTCTGATTCAACAAAAACACCAATTAAAGCTTTTTTCTTTGCGTTTGAGAACTTGACGGAAAAATCAATTATTATGGAGTCATCAACATATGTCTTATCGCCAAGAATAAACTCCATGTTATCCAACGTGCCACCTCCGGAACCACCACCCCCTGAACCGCCGACTTTGGGCTTTTTACCAAAGTTTACGGTTGGGAGTAATCTCTTGCCAAGTTTACCGGAGAGCTTGCTGGTAGTTCCCTCTACCGGACCTTCGTTTCCACCTTTGAGTGCTGCATTTACTTTGATGCTCACCTGATTCTTAATATTGAAGATCAGGGTGAAAGAAGAAGGATCCGTCCAATCCATATGGTCAGACTTCTCGCTTTTTCTTAAATATTCACCAAATGGTTTGCCAGCGAAATCTCCTGCGGATGGATCATTTTTAAGAGCAACCTGACAATTGGGAACAAAGAAAACCAAAATGTACTCATCATCGTTTTCCGGCTTGATAAGTCCCTTTGCCCAGTTGCCATCAATCTTGTAATCAAGAATCATGCCCGGAGTTCGAGCAAACATTACAATAGGATCGTTCAGGGAAGTTTTATTAAATAGTCTAAGATAAGTATAAGGTTTTATTGATGCTCCGCTTATTCCCATTTCATCCTTTGTAACACGGACATACGCTACGTGTCCGGCTTTTCCGCCGATAAGTTTCTGCGACGGAATTGCTGCGGTTTTTATGAAGGGGAATATCTTTGATTTATACGGATTTCCGTTATCATGGTTCGCACTTAAAGCAGCAGTGTACAGTTCCTGAATTAGTCTGAATAAAGGACGCATATTCGAATCGGTAATTGGCGTTCCGTTTACACGAATAGCAAGCCACTTCTGCGTCGAATAGTCCTTGATGGCTTTGTTAAAGACTCTTGGTGCATACCATTTCTGAACTGCAAGCTCTATATACTGAGCAACATCGTCCTTGAAGGTACACATAGCAATTTCTTCTGCTGTGACTCCACAATTATCCGGGAAAATACCATGCAACAAGCGTTCTTTGTCAATGTACGGAATGATAATCGAAGTACCTGTTTGTGTTGGCGAGAACTTCTTTACAGAAAATATATCCAAAACCTTCTGAATTTCTGTTTCATCAGTAAGGGGTAATATTTCCTCATCCGATCCGAGCAACTTTTTACCCCACCAAGCTCGACCAACAGCATTTTCAATTACTTCTTTCAGAATAGCATCTTCATCAGTTTCGTTTTCAATGAGAGATATAATCAAACGCGATTTCATTACATCGTCTTCTTTGATCTGCGTGTAAAAAATAACTAAGCCGATGCCCACACGATAATAAACACTCTTTCCGTAACCCCAACTGCCGCCCGCTTCACCGGCACTTGAATTTGTCTGTTCCTTGCCTGTATCAAAGACCAACTTGAAATAATTTCCGTGATCATTGGGATCCAAATCTTTTTGAAGAATAGGTCCTGTCAAACCCGAAGTTTTATAATCTCTGATTTCAAGATAATCTGCGGTAGCTGTAGCATAGCGTCGGTTAAGAATATGACCAATATCCGGAAGCAACGCATTAAACGCTTCCGGCGAGAAACTTCCTTGAGTGAAATTAATGTTGCAAGAGTCATCTGGCTGGTTGATAGCAGCATCAGAACTATTCTGAATTGCTTCGCGTACAAGTAAATCAAGCTCTGGAATATTATCATTTTGAAGAGCTTTCAGTGCGCCACTTCCGTATGACACACCTATTTTCATCGGCAGTATAAGGCTTTGAAACATGGGTAGCCTCCTTGATACTTATATCATTATTCGCAAAGACTTCGCGTGTGTTTCTCCGATACTGTCACCGGAGACGATAATGCTGATACCGATAATGTCATCTATCGCATTCATCTTCAAACGATTCTTTGTCTTAGGTTCGCCCCCGTCTTTCTTAATCCTGTAGATCAGTAGAAGGGGCTTGTCTTGAAGACCAAAGTCACAACGCTTCGATATTATGTTCTTACCATTCTTGCGTGTTTTTTTGAAGTCATCTAACTGTTCGGGCGTAAGTTCACTTTCGTTCACATCACACACAGCGTCTCGACCGGAACGCAAAGAGCCTATGTCAATATGTTCTTCACTCTCAACTTTCTTTCGTGTACGCTCAATCATGCCCACGGATAACCCGTCACCCACAGACCATGGAATATCCTGATTGTCTCCGTCAATTACTGCAACATTCCATTTGGTGAACCTACCTTCGCTGTTCATCTGTGACATCCATTCAAAGAAATAACGAAGATTGTTTTTAAGTGCGGTAGAGAAATCTGAGATTTCGAAAGCAGACAAATAGCGCCTAAACACATCTTCATAGGAGATGCTATTCCAGACAAAAGCCTTAGCAGCAGTTGATGCGCTGGGCTGCTTAATCGTATTGAGAAATGCAATAAACTGGTTTGTTAGTGCGAGGTTGTGAATTATACTACCATCATTAGTAAAATCAGTTGTCTCATAGCTATCACCACAGAAATCAAAATCTGCGTATTCTGCCATTTGAGATTTCTTTTTCGCTGTGATCCTGAACTTTGCGATTTCGGGAGTATTTCTTATTCTTGGTCCGAACTTGGCGGGAGAAATCCCCCGTTCCATAAACATCTCAACCTCATGCTTTAGATCCATGTCGATTTTGGCAAGTACTTTGAATTTTTTCAGTGCATCGTCGGTAATCCAAATTCGCTGAAGGAGTTCATAGCCTTTGCGATAGCCAAACCATCGAGCCATCTGCATCAATGTGTCCGCTTGATTTGATGTACGGGAGAAAAATGTGCATAGCAAACCGTCAATGGTAAGCCCCCGTGAAAGCGTATTTCCTCCAATTACCAAAAACGCAGGAGCTTTTTGCATTGATTTCAGTTTCTCGTCGGTAGGATAGACGATACGAAGATATGTACCTTCTTCGGCTTCCTTGTTAGCGGAGCAGTTATCCACACAAAGGTGTAGTCCGCTGGTGTATTCAAGTGATTTATCTTCTCCCAAAAGAATATTTGTAACGCTAGACAAGAGTGCATTCAGCTCACCAAGAAGTTCGTCAAAAGGAGGCATATCCTCACAAACCGAAGGCAATAGATTGTAGTCCGGATTCGCTTCTTGTAAATCTGTTTTGGTGACTGCGTGCGACTCCTTGTTATAAACCTCCCGACAACAGTCAATTACCTTTGATTTGTCAGCAAGCCAATTTTGTATTTCATCATAAATTACAAAATGTTCTTTTTGAATTGATGATGTATGTACAAGCATACTGACACTCTTTTTGTGCCCACGCAGTCGAAGTACGGAAGTAGCACAAAGGAACCAACTAATGGCTTGCTTCATACTGTCAGGTAAACCCGTTTTCTTTTTCTTCTGGATCTCTTTGATAAGTTTGTTCTCAGAAGAGTTAACTTCACGCAAAATAGGAAAACCGGGACATTCACGCTCGTTGTTTCCAAAAATAACTTTTGCACCAAAATACTCGGTTGCTTCTGGAAGCGTGCAGATAAAATCCTTAGGATATAGGGATTCTACACTCGATTCATTCAAAACATTTGCATACGGTGTCGCTGTAAAACTTATGTAGTTTATAGCCTGAACACGGACTTCGGGGATAACACCATCGCTTTTTTTGCCATTCACGAGATTGCATATAAGTTGATTGATAGCACAGCGTTCCTGTTCTTCTTCCTGAGTAATTTCAGCAGTATTTATACTCGCTTGATCTGCCTCATCATCTATTACGAGGATGCGCAGCTTGCTCGTTCTATTCGGATCATCATAAAGCCAGTTAATCAGCTTTTCAAGGCGTTTTCGATTCTTTAAGCAAACCGTCACATATCTCTGGGAAAAGTTTTTGCTTCCGGTCAAAGGATTGAGTTTTAATTCCTCTGCACCAAATCGCTTATCTTCTCCTGTAAAATCCAGTATACGCCACAGAATACCTTCGCTGTTACAAAGGTCTTTTTTGAAACGATCTCTGGTCTGCTTTCGTAGGTTGTCAATTGTGCCAGACAGGATAATAAAGAAGTTCCAGTCATAATCAGCAGCCATGCTGACAAGTCCTTCCATATTGGCTGTCTTTCCTGACTGAACACTACCAGTAACAAGTCCTTTAATTGCACCGGTCTTTCGAGTATCACCGCTCAAATGATTCAAAATCCATGTACAACTCTTTTGAATGTTACTGACAGATACTTCGCTCATTGTAGTCTTTAGGTAAGCCTTATACTGTTCCCACGATGAAGTAATGCCATACGGAACAGGGTAATGATTTCTAATTATTCCGTTGTCAATAGCGATAACTGGCTCACCTTCTGCCATAGCTACGGTAATATGTGTGGTTTTATAGTCCGCAACAAATTCTTCCCATGCATCAAGAGTTAAATCTTCCGGCCACAAAAATTCATCAATCAGGTCGGTAAGTTTACTTTCTCTTTCCTCAGAGGAAACACAGAGAGTGAGTATATCATCCCAGCTTTTACCGGCATTCAACGCATCGGCAATCCATTCCTTACACGGCTGAAATATTGCGCTATCGTAATCATGCATTGCAATCACCTCTCCTTAAGTGCTTCCTCTATCTTCTCTATCTTATCGGCACAAGCCGTACAATTCTTCTTTATTTCCTTACCCCAAAATCGCAGCACAAGCCATCCTTGTTTCTCAAGTGCCTGTGTTACTTCTTTGTCTCTTTCGATTGTGCGCTCGATTTTTGGTATCCAAAATTCCTGCCGCGATTTGATCTCATATTTTTTTGTTTCCCAATCAAATCCATGCCAAAACTCACTGTCACAAAATATGGCAATCTTTTTTCCAATAAAAACGATATCAGGTTTGCCAATCAAGCCCCTGTAATTTTTACGGTATCTTAGCCCACGACTCCATAACTCTTTTCGCAGTAACAATTCGATTTCGGAGTCCTTGTTGTGGACGGCTTTCATGTTTTTGCTTATCTGTTCTTTTGTTTTCGTGCTCATAATTATTCTCCGAATTTGATGGCAAGCGGATACTCTTTTAATATCGAACAGCTTCGCATATGTCCCCAATGTCACAATCTGAATAATCACAAATGCAGAGCAAAGCGGAAAGTGCAACCTCTTCATCCTTATTCAGTTTGCTCATCATGCCTGCGGTAACATTGCATTTCTGTCTAAGAGTTGACTTTGTCACACTTCTGTAATTCAATTCCCTTATTTCAACTGAGGTAATTATTCTTTTTCTGCAATGACCCTATGTTGAACTGAGGGTCATTACCGTCGTTAATGCCGACGGTATTTGGGTATGACTGTCGGTTCAACCGACGGTCATTTTCTGACCCTCATCAGTAGTGAGGGTCACTACGGTTGTTTCTGTGAAAGACCTATCCCGTAACGGTAGGACTAAATTTTCGTAGATTATCACGGCAGAGCAACAGGCGATATAGGAAATAAACTATATAACTCGTGTTTATTCCACTCTTCAATAGATAACACTTCAAAATCATGTATCATCTCTGCTTTAATTTCGGGCTGTTGTTGCAGCCTAAACGGCAAAAGTTCTGCAATTCGGTTTCCAATTCTCTTTCGCATCACTGTATCACCATTCGGATATTCCAAAACATAAACATACTTTACAGGCTTTTCTTTGCCAATTGCCGATAGATACATCCAGCTATCATAGAACTTGAAAGCGATTTTATTTTCTCGTCTCTGGTCAAATGGTCTGAACTGTTCTGGATGTGCCGCATTTGGAATATTGGCATTTTTATACTCCACCAGCAAAATGCTGTCTTTTGTTTCTGCGATAAAATCAACATCGCTCAAGATACCAACACCATTTTTGCTGTACAACTCATGCAATTTATCAGAAGCCCACATTGCTGCTGAGAAATCGAATTGGAACGCTTGATTTTCCTCTGTATATATTTGGCTCATTTTCCTCGCACCTTTTCCTCAAAGACCAAGTCCAGCAACTTTTCATCGGCACACATTAAATGATTTGACTGCAAGTCTTCCAACCTAAATGCAGAATCGCTGTAAACCACATCCGCCCGTTCTTCGCGTTTTCTGGTAAACACCGCCTTCATTTCATCCGGTATTTCTGTCGTTCCTCTGTATAGATTGTGAAATTGTACATCCCGTTCTTCGCTACGCAAGATCTCAAGATATTTTGCAAAATTATAGCTATGCGTAGCAACAAAAACTTGAATTTCATTTTTCTGCAATTCAAGAAGTATTTTTGCCACAAGTGGGAATAATTCGGGATTTAGGTTGGCTTCTGGTTCATCCCAAAGCAAAATCGTCCCCTTTTCGAGCAAACCATTTTTTATTAACTTCCAGAGAAGTGCTAATTTTCTAAGTCCTTCAGCTTCAAGGGAAAAATCGATTTTTCGTCCGTCTTTTTTTATAACATAGAAGGAATCATCTTCATACACAACTTCACCATCAATTGCGTTGCTAATTTCTGTAAGAATGGTTCCCATATACTCTGGTAAATTGCGCGCTTCAGGAAGAGAAGCATTAACAATAATGTCTACCTGCGTACCATCAAATGGCATTTTGAATTTCTCGTTAAGCGCAAGAAATCCTTTGGAGTGCGACAACATTTCCATTGTTGGGATAAAGACAGACTGCATATTTAACCCCAGCCATCCATCAAGGTTAAAGAAGCCTTTGTG
Organism: uncultured Lachnospiraceae bacterium; assembly: GCA_964456045.1. Taxonomy (GTDB): domain Bacteria; phylum Bacillota; class Clostridia; order Oscillospirales; family CAG-272; genus DTU064. The sequence continues at coordinate 738 of CAYWAD010000043.1, read as the reverse complement.
AGATAGGCTATACTGGAACTCATGGGTACCATCGGAAACCTCAAAGCCGCAATAGGCGTTTTTGTGCGCATCATTTTTAAGGAGGTCGCCATCGCTGATATTGCTTGAAAAAAATCTATGGAATTTATCTGTTTTTCCGGCATTCGTTTTTTCAATTGACCATTGTGTTGCCGCATAAATCATCTTTAGCAGAGTTGTTTTACCTGTTCCATTTTCGCCAATTATTACATTTATTCCATCGGAGAAATGCAATTCAAATGCATCATGTATCCTATCTCCGTCCTTAATTGATCCAGATTTGGGATCACTATTGTTTTTGCGCAGTTGATTTTGAAATGCCATAACATTCATGACCTGAATTGATTTAATTGACATTGTATTACCTCCTTCAATATGTTCAAAGTATAGCCCTTCACTCGGTTTTCTTAATATACTTTCCACTTTTAATTCTTGCGTCCGCTGGCTTGGGCGAATCATCAGGAATTGCCCATCTGTTTCCGATTCTGACTGCACCGGATATGCGATCTTCGCTACACAGCACTTGGATGCGCCGTGAAGAAATTCCCCACTTTTCGGCTGTCTGTGGAACAGAAAGATATTTCATTTTTCATGCCTCCTGCTAATGAATATAACATTCCCAATCTACACCTTTTCATTATATATTGTAGTCCGATTGGCGAACAAAGTCAAGTAATTCTACATAAAATTTAACTATTTTTATTCATAACTGTAAGGGCT
>CAYWAD010000042.1:0-12074 GCA_964456045.1 uncultured Lachnospiraceae bacterium | reverse complement strand
GTCCTCCCCAGGCGTATCCCATCTTCCGCTATATCGCGGCAATAGAGACCGGGGCCTGTGTGGATATCTGCCCCTACGGAAAGGAGGGTGATTGCCTATGAAGGAATTGAAAGCAACCGATAAAGTCACGCAGAAAATGACCCATGACGGCGCGGTGACGGAAAACCTTGCCACGGGCGAGGTAACAAATATCAGCTCCCGTGATCCTGAGGTGGATTTGTCCGCTTCATCGGAGGAACCGGCAGGCGCGGCGGTCGATCTGGCGGCGCGGGCAACGGAACGCCGCGAGGCGCATGCTGCAAAGAAACAGGCAAAGGCCGACGATACGGCGGTCAGGGAAGGTTCAGCGGCAAGGCGGCGCCCTTCCTCCCGTCTGCAATTCACCGGCGAGGAAAGGGCTGATCCGGCATTACAGAAATATATCCGGCGCTCTGACAAGGCGGCGGATAAGCTGGACGCGGCAAAAGCAGCCATCCCCACAAAGAAGGTCATACGAACCGAGCGAGTATATGGGGACCCCGCAAAGTCAAAAGACTTTGTGGGGAGAGGAGGAGTAACAGAGCGTGCGGATTTCAGCGGCACTGCCGCTGAAGGAGCTAAGCGCAGTTTACGACGACGAGATGAGGCAGCCGGTAAAGGCAAAACGAGACTTCGCTTTGAGGAAGTGGAGAAAAAGCCAAACGGCAAGCTGCACCATAACCCTTTATCCCGTCCTGTGCAGGAGCTGAAAGCAACGGCGCACAGCAAGATACGGCAGGTCGAGCATGAGAACGTGGGTGTGGAGGCAGGACACAAGGGCGAGCTTTTGGCCGAGCGCGGCGTGAGCTACACCGGCAGCAAGGTCCGGGCGGCGGTCCGTCACCACAAAACGAAACCCTGGCGGGACGCGGCGAAGGCGGAACAGGCGTCTATCAAGGCAAATGCGGAGTATCTTTACCAAAAGGCGCTCCACGACGATCCGGCGCTGGCGGCGTCCAACCCCGTTTCCCGGTATCTCCAAAAGAAACGTATCCAGAGGAATTATGCCAAAGAGATACGCAACACGGAGAGAACGGCAAAGAATACGGCCCAGACCGCAAAGAGCGCGGCACAACGGGCGAAAGAGGCGGTCAAGGAAACCGCCGTTTTTGTTAAGAGCCATTGGAAGGTCATTCTCATAGTCGTGGCGATAGCGGCGATCGTGCTTCTGCTGATCGGCGGGATATCCTCCTGTACGATGATGTTAGGCAGCGGCGCGGGCACGGTGTTCTCCACCTCCTATCTGTCGGAGGACGCGGATATGTACGCGGCGGAAAACGCCTACCTCGCTATGGAGGCGGAGCTTCAATATGAGCTTGACAATTACGAAACCCTGAACCCCGGATACGACGAGTACCGCTATGATCTGGACGATATCGGGCATGACCCCTATGTGCTGATCTCCATTCTGTCGACGCTGCATGAGGGCGTTTTCACCATTGACCAGGTACAGGATGATCTTGCCATGCTGTTTGAAAAGCAATATATCCTGACCGAAACGGTGGAGACGGAAACCAGGTATCGGACGGAGACACGGACCGGCACCCGGACGGTGACGGACCCGGAGACCGGCGAGACCACCACGGAGGAATACGAGTATGAGGTCCAGGTGGCCTATACCTATTACATCTGCAACGTAAAGCTGGAGAATTTCGACCTCTCCCATGTGCCGGTGTATATCATGGACGAAGAAACTTTGTCGATGTACGCTGCCTATATGTCAACCCTGGGGAACCGGGAGGATTTGTTCCCGGACTCCTCCTATGTGGAGAAGTACACGGGGGAGCTGGTGCTTTATGATATCCCCGCCTCTGCCCTGGAGGATGAAACCTTCGCGGCGCTGATCGCCGAGGCGGAGAAATACATCGGATACCCTTACGTGTGGGGAGGCAGCAATCCCAGCACCTCTTTTGACTGTTCGGGGTTCGTGTCCTGGGTATTGACGGAAAGCGGCGTCTGCAATACGGGCAGGCTTGGAGCCCAGGGGCTGTATAACATCTGCACCCCGGTATCCTCCGCAAACGCGAGGCCGGGCGACCTGATCTTTTTTACAGGCACTTATGACACACCGGGCGTTTCCCATGTGGGTATCTATGTGGGCGGCGGGAAAATGCTGCACTGCGGCGACCCGATCCAGTATGCCGATATCAATACGAGCTATTGGCAATCCCACTTTTACGCATTTGGCAGACCGCCCTATAACTAAAAAATATGAATTGGAGGTAATTTCATTTATGGCAACAGTTGATAAAATCCGCAATGATATTGCGAAAACGAAAGAAAAGATCGCGGAGCTGCAGAAAAAGCAGCGTTCCCTGGAGGCTCAGCTTGCGGAGGAAGAAAACCTGGAGATCGTCCGCATGGTTAAGGCCGTGAAGATGGACAACAAGGAGTTGACCGCCTTCCTGAAGGCATACGCAAGCGGCCTCATTACCCTGCCCGAGGATATGATGGCGGCGGACAGCGGCGCGGAAATTGAAGAAACGGAGGATACGGACGATGAAGCGTAAAGGAATGTTTCGGCTTTTGACCTGTCTTTTGGCGGTGGTGATGTGTGCCACCGCTTTTTCTGTGACCGCCTTTGCAAGTGAGGGCGGCGAAGGATCGGCCATCACCGGGGATACCGAGCCCACCGAAGGAACGGCGGATACCACATTTCAAATCCCGGAGGAATATCTTTCTTTTTTGGAAGGGACCGACCTCTCAGGCATTGACATTGACGCACTTATGGATACTGTGCTGTCCCTGTTCGATGGCATGGATGATGTTTCGGAGGAAGAAGAAACAGAAACCGGGCAAATCGGCACCGTTACCACAAACGGAGCCCGATTGAACGTCAGAACGGGAGCCGGTCTTGATAACAGGGCATTTACCCAGCTTGAGAACGGCGAGACCGTGGACGTGATCGGCACAGACGGCGAATGGGTGATGATCCTCTTGCCGGAGCGCGTCGGTTATGTTCATTCCGATTATCTGACCGTTACCGACAAAGAGACGGAGGATGTCGAGGATGGAGGTTTTTCCTTTTCCATTGATACAGAGGTTTTGGCAAGCCTATTTGAAATGTTCACCGGCAGTCTGACCAGCGGCAACAGCGACGCCCTCACCCCCGATGGAAATATGACGCTCATTGACGATATCGGAACCACCGAGACGAGCGGCAAGCAGTTCATTACGGTGCAGACCAAAAACGGCAACGTGTTCTATCTCATTATCGACCGTGACGACGAGGGGGAAAGCACCGTCCATTTCCTGAACCAGGTGGATGAAGCCGACCTTCTGGCGCTCATGGAGGACGGCGAGGGCGAAACGGAGGCTGTCGTCTGCTCCTGTACCGATAAATGCGCGGCAGGCGCCATCAAGACGGATTGTGCCCTCTGTATGGCAAATATGACCGAGTGCGCGGGTACGGAGACTGAACCCGTGGAAACGGACGAGCCGGATACCGAGCCTGTGGATACGGACAAAGACAACGGCGGCAATGCCGGTATGATCGTCCTTGTGCTGGTGATCCTGGCAGGCGGAGGCGGCGCGGCCTTCTATTTCCTTGTGGTGAAGAAAAAAGGCAAAACGACCAAAGTACCCTCCGAGATCGACGATTTTGACCTGGAGAATGAAGAATATCTGATCGAGGAAGATACCGACGCGGATATGACCGATGAAACGGAGGATATCGAATGAAGCTGATTATCGCAGAAAAACCGAGTGTAGCAAAATCTATCGCTTCGGCCCTGGGTGTAAAATCCGGGGTCGATGGCTCTTTTCAGGGGAATGGATATATCGTTTCCTGGTGCGTGGGCCACCTTGTTTCCCCGATGGACGCGGCGGGCTATAACGAGAATTTCAGGAAATGGCGCTATGACGACCTTCCCATTCTCCCCGAGCCCTTCCGTTATGTGATCACCCCCGGCAAGAAGGCGGCTTTTGAAAATCTCCGTACCCTGATGAACCGCCCCGACGTGGATACCGTTGTCAATGCTTGCGACGCGGGACGCGAAGGTGAGCTCATTTTCCGTTTGGTCTATGAAATGACCAGCTGCAAGAAACCGATTGAAAGACTATGGATTTCCTCTATGGAGGACAGCGCGATCCGTGAGGGTATGAACGACCTGCGCCCCGGCGCGGAGTATGACGCCCTGTATCAATCCGCGCTTTGCAGGCAAAAGGCGGATTGGCTGGTGGGTATCAATGCCACCCGCCTTTTCTCCGTCCTGTATCACCGTACCCTGAACGTGGGGCGCGTGCAGACCCCGACCCTGGCTATGCTTGCCGAGCGCGAGGGAAAAACCATGATGTTCCGCAGGGAAAAATATCATCATGTGCGCCTGAAGGTGAACGGCGCGGAGGCCGTTTCGGAAAAGATCGTATCCCCAGAGGACGCGGAAAAGGTCAAAGCTGCCTGTGCTGACAGATCCGCCGTGTGCGTTTCTGTCAAGCGTGAACAGAAGAAAGAACAGCCTCCCAAACTGTACGACCTCACCACCTTACAGCGAGAGGCCAACCGCATTTTCGGGTACACGGCAAAACAGACCCTTGATTACGCCCAGGCACTCTATGAAAAGAAACTGCTGACCTATCCCCGTACCGACAGCCGCTATCTCATCTCCGATATGGCGGAAACCGCCTCCTGTGTGATCCACCTTGCTGCGAAGGTGCCGCCTTTTGATAAGTGCAGCAGCTTCTGTCCTCTTGTGGAGCTTATGGTATCCGACAAGGACGTGACCGACCATCACGCAATCATCCCCACAATGGAGACCGAAAAGGCGGATATCTCCGCTCTGCCCGTAGGTGAGCGCAATTTGTTCCTGTTGGTATGCTGCCGTTTGCTTTGTGCGGCGGAGCCTTTCCATTATGAGACCGTCACGGCCACCTTCGATTGCGGCGGCAATACCTTCACGGCGAAGGGCAAGCATATCCTCTCCGAAGGATGGCGTGAGATCGAGCGTATCTTCCGTTCCTCCCTGAAAGAAAAACCGGAGGATGAGGACGGTACCGCCGATCTGCCCGAACTTGTGGAGGGCAAGACCTACGATAACGTGACGGCGGATATCACCGAGCATTACACCCAGCCCCCGAAACCCTTTACCGAGGATACCTTGCTTTCCGCTATGGAGAACGCGGGCAAGTCAAATATGCCCGATGAAGCGGAAAGAAAAGGCTTAGGCACACCGGCGACCAGGGCGGCCATCATCGAAAAGCTGGTATCGGCGGGATTTGTGGAGCGCAAGGGTAAAAACCTCATTCCCACAAAAGCGGGTGTAAACCTTGTAACGGTCCTCCCCGAACCGCTGACCTCTCCCATGCTCACGGCAGAATGGGAGCAGAAATTGACCGCTATTGCGAAGGGCGAGGCTGATCCGGGCGAGTTCCTGGACGGTATCCGTGCTATGGTGAAGGATACCGTATCCACCTATTCCCATATCTCCGAGGAAGGACAAAAACTGTTCGCCCCCGATAAAGAGGTGATCGGCAACTGTCCCCGCTGCGGCAAGCCGGTGTATGAGGGCAAAAGCAATTTTGCCTGTTCCGACCGTTCCTGTTCCTTCGTTCTCTGGAAGAATGACCGCTTTTGGACTTCCCGCAAGAAGGAGCTGACAAAGAAGATGGCGGCCGACCTTTTGAAAAAAGGGCGTACCGCCGTGAAAGGTATGTGGTCCGAAAAGAAGGGCGACACCTACGACGCCACCGTGATCCTGGAGGATACGGGCGGCAAGTTTATCAATTTCAAGCTGGAGTTCCCGAAAAGAAAGGATGGTGCTAATAGCAGAAAATAAAGACCTTCAAAGTTTACCCGAAGTCAGGGCGGCGGTTGCCGCCCTTTCTCCCGAAGATAAGGAATTGCTAGCGGCGGTGCAGGCGTCTCCCTTTAAGCTGACAACCCCGGAGCAGTTCAAAGAGTTTGCGGCAAATACGGATTTTTTCGTGTTTGAGCCCAACATCCGCAATCTGAACGACTTGGGCTGGCGCTATATCGCCCAGCACATGGATACGCAGCTTCCCCCGGAGCTGCTGAACGCCATTGATCCCGTTCCTTTCGGGCAGTATGCCGCGAAGGAAGAACAGGGTCATTTCACGGAACACGGCTATATCTCGCTTTCCGGCGATGAGTGGAAGCATGAAAAATCTGCTGAACATTCTGCAAGGGATACCGAGAAAAAGCCCTCCATCCGTGAGCGGCTGGAACAGGGCAAAAAGGAGTGTGCCGCAAAGCAGACGCCTACGGCGACAAAAGGCAAAAACGAGCAAGAACTTTAAGGAGGTGAAAAGCAATGCCGAGCTATGAATATGACAAAGATTATCCATTTGCCGCCTTTATAACCAACCTGGGAAAATACAACGAGGGCGAGCTTGTGGGCGAATGGGTCAAGTTTCCCACCACCGCCGATGAAATGAAAAAGGTCTTTGAGCGTATCGGTATCGGGCAGACGGACGAGTTCGGCTGCGTCTATGAGGAATGGTTTGTAACCGATTATGACTGCTATGTGGATGGCCTCTATGACAAGCTGGGCGAATATGTCAGCCTGGACGAGCTCAATTATCTGGCGTCGCGGCTGGATGAAATGACGCAAAGCGAGTATGAGCAGTTCCAGGCGGCGGTGGAAATGGGCGACCATACGGGCAGTCTGGAGGAACTTATCAATCTGACCTATAACCTGGATTGCTACGACGTTTACCCCGGTATCCACGATCACGAGGACCTGGGACGGTATTACATCGAGGAATTGGGCGCTATGGAAATTCCGTCCTATCTGGAAAGCTATTTTGACTACGAGGCATACGGCCGTGACGTTGCCCTGGAGGAAGGAGGCGAATTTACCGACTTCGGCTATGTCCGTGATACGGGCGACCGCTTCTATGAGGAATACGACGGCGACCGTGAAAGTATCCCGGAGGAATACCGTGTTATGAATTTTGAGGATGAAGAACCGGAGGAAGAACTGACCGAGGATGAACTTTACGATCAGCGCACAACCGCTTCTATGGAGGTCGCCTACGAGATCGACACCTTTTTCCGTGGGTACAATATGGAATATGACGCTATGTTCCCGGACGAGACCGTACAGCAGATCGTTTTACACGAATATCTGTTGAAGGGTGACACGGCGGATATTAAGGCGGGGCTGCGCCGTACCGCGGAGGAACGGGATATCACGGACGAGGCCGCCCCCGTTATCGCCGCTCTTGAAAGCTATGAGCAGAAATACGGCATCGTAGCCCAGGCACCGCTCACGATGGACGACAAAATGGATATGGCGACCGACCTTGCCTTTGACCTTGACGAATTTTTCCGGCAGCACGATCCGCAGTATGCGGCACAGCACCCCGAGCCTCACGAGCAAAAGGAGCTTATCGCAGACCTTCTCCTGGAGGGCAAGACCGCCGCCCTCCGTGAAATGCTGGAGGAAATGGCGCAGACCGGGGACGACGTTCTCCCCGGCAGAATTGCCGAGTATGAGCGCGAAACCGGATACGATCCGAAACAGGACACCTCTATCGCAGAGGACAAGGCAAAGCTCATCGAGCACCCCGAGCAGCCGGACGACCATCTGACCGGCGAGCGTATCCAGACCCCGCGCGGCAGCTTCGCGCTCACCGATCTGTCAAAAGAACAAATGGAGGCAGCCGGTTACGGCGTGCACCATAATTCCGATGATGGCAGATTTCATATTATGGGAAACGGCACCAGGGCCTTTGCGGTGGTAAATGCTGAAATGCGGGAAAAAGAAAATCCTCTCAAAACAGCGGAAATGACCGTGGAGGACGATTACGGCATGATCGACGGTATTATCAATAACGGCAGCCGTGACGAGGTAAAGGAAAAGCCCTCTATCCGTGAACGTCTTGCCGAGGCAAAGCGGGAATGTGCCGAGAGACCTACTCCCGAAAAGGAGCGCGAAGGACGCGGCACGCCCGAGCGTGGCGACCTATGAGCAGGAGCAAGAAATGGCGGCAGGAGTGGTCCTTCTTCCTGGGGGAGAACGGCAGGCGGCAGTACAACAAGGTTTGCCGTGGGTGCGTCCACGACTGCAAGCAGAGTTTCCGGGTGATCCTGATTGCCTGTCCCCGCTACACTTCGGAGCGGTCGAAAAAGTGTAGCGATAGGGGTTCAAAAACGGCAAAATAATCTCCTGTATCGACTTTTCACAAGGTGGGCTGTATGTTTTCCTTTGCGGAGGCTTTCTCTGTCCTATGAGGTCATAAAGGTGCGATAATCAACACTTATTCAAACACAAAAAGGGAGCGCGGCTTCTCGGTTCGTCCGAGGGTCGCGCTCCCGCTCTTTTTTTATGCTCTTTTTCAAAAGTAACCGCTAACTTTTACGGCAGGATATATTTTGTGTTTCTTGCGGTGCCGGTCTGCACCAGGCGTCCGTCCTTCGCCATACGACGGAGCAGACGGGAGGCGGTGGAGCCGCTTACACTCAAAGCCTTTTCTACATCGGCGCGAGTAATACCTTCATTATCGGCGGCAATCTGCAAAATAGCTTCTTCCTGTGTATTCGGTTCAACGGGTGCCTGAGTGGTTTTCGCTGTGACGTTAGGCAATACGATCTTGAAAGCGTTATTGGATTTCTCCACCGTGGGCTGTACCTTCATCCCTGCGTATGCGGAAAGGATTTTTTTCATACCCGTACCGTAGGCCTCAATAAGCTGCAAACGGTAAAAGACGTTGGCAAGCTGAGGGTTACGGCAAACGGACACGCCCATCATAATATCGTCAAGGTCGATACCCGGCATAAGACCACCGATGGATACAAATTCAATGCGATCCGTATAAATGCTGATAAGGGTACTTGCGCTAAAGGAATAATCGCGGTGTACGAGCGAGTTTAACAATGCCTCACGGACGGCGACCTCGGGATATGCCCGTGTGTCGATACGGAGCAGACCTTCAAAGGTGGCGCGTGTGGAGTTGGAAAGGTCAATGTAGGAATAAACGTCATTGAGCTGGCGAAGGAGTGAGCCGGAAAATTCCCGTCTGTCCTTAAATATGCTCTGATCCGTTCCCTGGAAAACAGCGACCTTCACGGTATGGGCGCATTGGTCGGATAACAGATAAGCAAGGTTTGTAAAAATGCCGTCCTTGTTGTAGAGCTTTAAGGTCTGTTTCTGCGGCTGCTCAAATTCCAGCTTTCTTTTTGTAAATTCCTTCGCGGTATCCGTAAAGGTCAATTCCTGTTCCAGTGAGCGCATCATCTCAAAGCTGTCCCCATCCGTTTCCTTTATCATTCGGCGAATGGCGGCGTCGGTGGCGGGAACGGAGGACGTACCTTGACGGACGTAAACACCTTCGGGGCGTAGTCCCTTCTTGGCAAGGTAATACGGTCTGTTCGTTCCGCGCTGAATATCTGCAACAACGATCTGTTTTCCGTTTTCTTCTTCGGTTGTGTAATGGATGAACATAGTAACGTCGGGCTTGATCGCATCCCTCACCATATTTGCGACCTGCTGGGTCACTTCATCGGCATTATCCACGCCTACCACCGTTCCATCATCCGCTACGCCAATATAGAGTTTGCCGCCGTTGCTGTTGGCAAAAGCGATAACCTCTTTCTTAATATCATCTACAACGACCGATTTCAATTCGACCGTTTCACTTTCCCGATACATCATTTATGAGACCTCCGAAAAATTATCTACTCATATTATACATTATCTCGTCAATCTTGTCAAGATGTGTGACGAGATTGACGAGATAAGTTTACAATTAGTTTTTCCTGTTCGGGAAGTATTTATGTTTTGCTCTGATAATGCAGAAGGTTTCCGTTGATTATCTTGTCATTTTTTCTCGTCAGTCTGACGAGAATTAAGACGAGATTTTTATTTTGAAATGAGATAGGAAAGGATGGATATTCGCAGCAGCAGGCATTGTGGGAATGTGTGTAAACTGCCTGATCCGGCGTTGCTGTGGTAAACCTGTTTGCAGGCTGTGGGAAAGGCTTGTCCTTTTCCATCGGGCTGTGAATGGGTTTTCCATCGGCATAAGCAGCAGTTTTCCACATTTCCATAATGCAAGGTCTTACCCCTTTATCAGCCGGTACACCGTCAGCGGCACATACCACACGGCGACCAGGAGCCGCCATACGAGGACAACACCGCCGATAACGGCGCCGATTAGAAAGTTCAGGGCAAAGACGGCAATGCTCCCGCCGAAGGAACGGCCGCCGGGGATGATCCATAAAAACATTCGATGGATACCGAAAGGCAGACCGCACAGGAGCCATAACAGAAAATAGTCCATGCTCCCGTCCTTCATGCAGGCGGATTTGAAGATGAAGAACAGCAGCACCGCCGCCGTGGTCGGCAACAGGCAGTTTTTTAGAAACGCCTTGACCGCCTCACGCCTCGTCATGGATGATCTTCTCCAGCACCTTCTTGTGGCCTTCGTATCCTTCATCCACGATCAGGTCAATATCTTCTCGCTCGATATTGCCTTTATGTCCGCAGGATACGATGGAAAGGACGAGTACGCTCTTGACGGCGAGGGCCAGGTGATATTCCATTTCCTCCTGCTTGTTCGGCCATCCGTTGTTCGGTGCGTCACCGGGGCGGCGGATGGCGTCCGCAAGGTGGGCGAGCTCTTCCAGGGCACGCTTGCATTTTTCCTCATACCAGGGCTGCATGTTGTTCTTGTTGCCGGATACGATGATAGCGGGTTTGTTGTTTTCCATAGGGTGATACCTCCTGAAATATAAAATATATTTTCACTCCGCAAAGTGCGGGGTTATTCGATGTGATGGGTGCGCTTCGGTTCGTCGTCCTTCGGGACGGACAGCAGCGTATCCACGTTCTGCTTGACGGTCTCGTATTCCCGGGCCTCGCTTCTCGCCGTCTTGTATTCCGCAAGGAGCTTTTCCTTCCTGGCGGTGAGTGCGGCGAGCTCTGCCTTCATACTCTCGGTTGTCGGCAGCGGAACGGCGCCCAGGCGTTTGAGTTCACGGGCGGCGGCCTCAAAAAGAATGATCTCGCTTTCGTGACCCCGCATAAATTTCTCTTTATCTCCCGACCGTCTGTATTGATCGTAGATCGGTTTCAGTTTCCGATAGGTGGCGGCGTGCTTCATCACAAGGGCGAGCTCCGCGCTCCTTGCCTCGATGGTCTTTATCTCGGTATGGGAGCTGTCGCGCTTTTCTGTGATGGCGGTCGCTTTGCTTTCCAGGTCGGCATAGTTGTCTATCCCGCGTTCCTCCAACCAGGCGAAGGTCTTTGCGGCCAGTTTCAGATTTTGTATCTTCGCCCAGTGCTGGAGCCCTCCTTGTTTTGTTTGGAGGTCATACAGCAGCCGGATACGGTCGTCACGCTGCTTCGGCTGACGGGACGGACGGGCGGCGCCGGCGATCCGCGCGGCAATGGCTTCCTCCGTGTAGTCGATACCCAGGGTTTTCATTCGGGTAAACCGTTCCTGGTCGGAGGCGCGGCAGGAGATATATTTTCCTCGCTTTATCTCATAGCCTTCACGCTGCAGGCGGGCAAGAAGGTCCTCAAAATCCTTGCAAGTGGGAATGAGCCGGTCAATGGCCGCTTTCAGCTTTGCCTTATAGCTGGTGCCGTTCCTCTCGGCCTGGTGTTCAATATAGCTCTTGCCCTTGTCCTGTCCGGGAACTACAACGGACAGACCGTGTTCCTTGCACAGCCGGTCAGAGACGCGGCGGATTTCGTGATAGCTCCGTTTGTTGGAATGGTAGTGCTTATGATCCGCAAAGCTGACCGCATTAAAAATCAGGTGGTTATGAACGTGATCCTTGTCTATGTGGGTCGTCAGCACAAACTCATACTTGCCCCCCAAAATCTCTTTTGCGAGCTGCATACCGATTTCGTGGGCTTCCTCGGGTGAGACCTCACCGGGTTCAAAGGCTTGTATCAGGTGACGGCCCAGGTTCGTCCCCTTGTCGATGGCATGGCGGCGGATCCAGGCAAATTCAATGTCCGCAGTTTCGGCGGCGCACCCATAGGCGGAAACGAGCAGCTTACCGTCCGTCTTGTCGGGATTGCAGATATAATCAATCGCCGCTTTCAGCGTTGATTTGATAGGATGCGTCTTTGTAACTGCCATAT
>CAYWAD010000041.1:0-12335 GCA_964456045.1 uncultured Lachnospiraceae bacterium | reverse complement strand
GAGCTGAAACAACTTCTCACTGACACCTTTGATATTTACGTTGAGTTCGTAAGGAACTTTAACGATTATGAGGTTGGATCAGCCGTTCAACTTTATTCAATTTATGAACTTTTTACAGACGTTGAACCATATACAGAATTCGGACGTCACAATGGTGAATTTCGAAAATTTGATGATTTCAAACAAGCTCTTTATTCCTGTGTAACATCCGATGTCGGAGATTATTTTATTGAATATCAGCACATTTTGAACATTGACGGATACACCTATTCGTGCACTTATGCAATGCAAAATCAAAATCAAGGTGTATGGTTTGAACCTACCGACATGGGGGCGGAAGACTTCGAGCATTTTGATCTTGACAGCACATTCGAGGTTATTTCTGCAACAGATGATAAAATTGAAGCAAAATTTTTGCTTTACTTTTTTGATCACGAAAATCCGATTCGCGAATTTACGGTTGAGTATACAAAGACAAACGCCGGCTGGCGTATCAGCGGTGGCACGTTTGTAAGCACCATGTTTAATCGTCCGTACACAGCAATTTACCCCGACAAAGCTCCCCAAACCGGCATTGACACGTTCGCATACGCGGCGGTGGCGGTAGTTGCGCTCGCGGCAGTTACGGTTGTGGTGAAGAAGCGCAGACGGAGTGTGTGAATCTCACATAAAAACAAAAAAGCCGAAGCAAAAGCTTCGGCTTTTTTCAGCTAGTGGAGGGGATTGAACCCTCGACCTGTTGATTACGAATCAACTGCTCTACCACTGAGCCACACTAGCATTAATTCGCGCTTGATTATTATACAGCGACTTTCCGCGTTTGTCAAGTACAAAAATCAAATAAACAACCCTTTTATTTATGAGATTTATCTTTTACGTCCTTGAATGTCCGATATATTTATGATAAAATAACTCATAGAACGTAAAAACAAAGTCGGAGCAAATGAAATGACGCGAAATCCATCCCTCGATCCGCATTCGGAGGTATACATTGCCAAAGCCGAAGAATATGACACCGAAAGGCTTACTTCACTCCTGACCGACATCGGAAACAGGCTGTGCTTGGGCTCGCTTTCAGGCAAACGCGTTGTCATAAAACCGAATCTGGTTGCCAAAAAATCACCCGACGACCCCGCGATTGTCAATCCGGCCGTGATCAAAGCCGTCATTCGCTGGTTGAGGTCTTTAGGCGCGGACGACATCACGATCGCGGAAAGCCCCGGAGGCGTTTACAATTTGTCGCGCTTGAAGGGCATATACTCCGCTTCCGGCATTGCGGATACTGCGGAAAAGTCCGACGTCAGGCTCAATTATGACCTCGGCTACCGCGAAATTTCGCATCCGACGGGTCAAACTTGCCGTCTTTTCGAGATAATTGACCCGATTCTCTCCGCGGACGTTATCGTTGATGTCTGTAAGCTGAAAACACACGCGCTGACGGGCATGAGCGCGGCGATCAAGAACCTTTTCGGTACGATACCCGGCATTGTCAAATTCGAAATGCACTCGCGATACCCCGATTACCCCGTTTTTGCATCTATGCTCGTTGATCTTTGCGAGATGATTTCGTCAAGATGCACATTTATCGCCGTCACAGACGCTATTGTAGGCATGGAGGGCAACGGCCCGACCGCAGGCACGCCGCGCGAAATCGGCAAGCTGCTCGTGTCGCGAAATCCGTTCGCCTCGGACGTTGTTTCGTCTCACATCATAAGCTGTGAGGGCAAAATTCCGATGCTTTGCAACGCCGTTGAGCGCGGATATGCGCCTTCGACTTACGCAGACTGCAACGTCGTTTCCGTCGGCGGTTGCGAGCTTTATTCGCTGAAAATAGAGGATTTCCGTCAGCCGGATTCAGCCGATCGTAACACGCTTGAGATCGTCCGAAAACTGTTCGGCGGCAAAATTTACGAGCTGTTCCGTCCGTATCCGGTCATTGACTACACGCGCTGCGTCGGCTGCGGCGAATGTGCTGCGTCCTGCCCGAAGCACACGATTATAATGACGGAGAAAAGCGCGGTCAAGGGCGCAGATTCGTCCAAGGCGGTAAAAGTTCCCGTGATTGACCGCGACTCTTGCATTCGCTGCTTTTGCTGCCAAGAGCTTTGCCCGAAAGGCATCATAAAAATAAAAAAGAATCCGATAACTCGCTTACTGAGCTGAAAAAATGCCATGAAAATTAACATAAACGCATACGCGAAAATAAATCTTTATCTTGCGGTTACCGGCCGCAGAGAAAACGGCTATCACGACATCGAAAGCGTGATGCAATCCGTCTCGCTTCACGACGTGGTTTCCGTGTCCGTCGAGCCAAGCGAAGTCGCTTCCGTTGTCCTCACCTGCTCCGACACTTCCCTCCCCACGGACAGTCGCAATCTCGCTTATCGTGCGGCGGAGCTTTATCAAAGCGCAACAAATGCGCCGCCGAACCGCGTGAAAATAAACATCGAAAAGCACATTCCCGTTGCCGCAGGGCTTGCGGGCGGTTCCGCAGACGCAGCAGGCACGCTCCTTGCCTTGAACGCACTTTCGACAGATCCGATGTCAATTTCCGAGCTTTGCGAACTTGGCGTGCGTCTCGGCGCGGACGTTCCGTTCGTAATTTGCGGCGGAACAATGACAGCGCTCGGCATCGGAGAAATTTTACGTCCGTGTGCCGATATGCCGACGTACCCGATTTTGATTGTGCGGCCGAAAGAGTCTGTCTCCACCGCGGAAGCATACGGCAAAATCGACCGTGACAGTCTGTTTTCATCACCGAAATCGCTCGACGGAATGGCAACTGCGCTGAGGTGCGCTTCAATTGACACGATTGCGGACGCGGCGTACAACGTTTTCGAGGAAGTTTTGCCTTGCGACACAGAGGTGTTCCGCCTGAAAGCACTGCTGACGGAAAACGGTGCCGTGCTTTCCATGATGTCCGGCAGCGGTCCGTCCGTTTTCGGAATTTTCAAGGACGAGGACTGCGCGAAGAACGCCGCTTGTGCCGCGAAAGCTCTCGGCTACGAAAGCGAGCTTTGCTATCCCGTTACCGCCGTACGCGATGAATGCGGATCGGACTGCGAAAACTGCGGCTCAAATTGCCCTTATTCAAAAAAATAATTTCGTTTGCGGCGTTGACTTATTGCGTCAAATATTGACACAAAACCGCAAGACGTGATAAAATAAAGGATAACTTAAATCTTTAAGGGGAGGTTCACCTTGCCTAAAAATTGTATTAACTGCGGCTGTGCGATCAGCGGCGAAGGAAAAAACAAGGTGTTTTGCGATGAATGTCTTCGCAAGATTTCGCCTTTTTTGAAATTTATATCGACAAGCAAGGTCCCGGCGGTCAAGCTTTACGAGGCAAATGAAGAAAAGCTTCGTGAAATGGGATTGTCCGATATGTCGCTTGCTTATTTGAGCAAATGCTGTTCATCTTATGACGAAAAAAGAACACCTGCCGAGCCGAGCGTTCTCCCTCCGATCTTGTCGATGGAATCGGACGGCGACACAATAACAAGCGTTGACGTTTCAGACAATCCTGTAGTCGAAGAAACGGACGACGATTTCAATCTTGACGGAATTGCCGTCGTCCCGCTTACTTCTGATGATGTTGACGAAATCACCGGTGAAGATTACTCGGACGAGGGTGACAAGGACAGCGGCAAGCGCCTTGCGATCGTTATAATCGCCGCTTTGCTGACACTTCTGATCTTCCTTGTGCTTTACATAGGTCACTACATCCCCGGCTACACTCCCGACATCCCCGAAACGAATGACAAAACCGACACCGTTTTTGACACAAACGACGATCACACCGACACGTCCGACGTTGACGAGACGACGGATATGATCGACGCAGACGACACAAGCGACACAGACGACACCGATACGGCAGACACAGACGACACAGACGACACCGAGGAACCCGTTACATCAGATTCAGACACGGACTCCGATGAAGTCCCGACGGAATGCGTTCACGAATGGATCGACGCAACCTGTACAGAGCCAAAAACCTGCTCGCTCTGCGGCGCAACGGAAGGTGACCCGATAGCTCACGATTACGCGAACGCAACCTGCACCGAACCGCAGACTTGCACGCATTGCGGCGCCACCGTAGGCTCCGCTCTCGGTCACAATTATAAAGCCGCGACCTGCACAGCGGATTCCGTTTGTTCGCGTTGCGGTAAGACAGTTCAGTCGGCGCTCGGTCACAATTATAAGGCTGCGACCTGCACGAATCCGCAGACTTGCACACGTTGCGGAGCTACGACAGGCTCCGCTCTCGGTCACAATTATAAAGCCGCGACCTGCACCGATCCTTCAACCTGCTCGCGCTGCGGCGCGACGGTAGGTTCCGCCCTCGGTCACGATTACATCGACGGAATCAAGTGTTCATCTTGCGGAGCATACAAGATTTCAACCACTGCCGTCGGCACAAGCATAACGGACGCCGAGGGACTGACACTCAACGTGACAAGCATCACAAGCAAGGTTTCCGGTAACAATTCCGTTTATACGATCAAATTCACCGCAACCAACTCCACCGAAAAAAGCCTTGCAATAGGCTTCTTCAGACTGTTCTATGCGGACAGCGACGGAAACATTTCGGGTGCATCGTATGAAGTTGAAAATCCGTATCAGTGGGGCGGATTTGAGCCCGACAGCTCGGAATCCTTCACCTACACGATCACAATTCCGTCAAACGCAACTCCGCTCGTGCTTGAATATTACGATCAATACGAACTTGAGGGAATGTCCAAGCCTCACGCAAGCGGCACATCCGGCGCATTCTTCTGGAAAGTTTCATAAAATCAAAAACACTCCCGTCTACGGGAGTGTTTTTTGCAAGAAAGCAACGGATTCGATAAATTTAATTTCAGCAAAAATATATTTGAATCGGAATTTCGGGACGTTAAAATACTTCCGGCATACAAAGTGTACAGACGTTAATTCATTCGCACTTTCAAACAAGCTTTTATTTCGGCGGCAATAATATAAAAAATGCTTTTACTTCGGTGAATTTTATGCTACAATATATAAAACAAAGCAACGCGAAAGGGGGCGTTACCGATGAAAAAACGTATAGTTTTGATCATTTTTATAATGTGCATATTGATAACGCTCGTTTCCGTAACCATATCAGCAGACGAAGAAGATGCGGTTTTGGTTATTGATGCCATGTCGTCCGACTTCGGTTGGAATTCCGACTCGCTCGCGATTTCATACGTGTCGTACACAGACGAAACCGCGTCAATGTCAAGCTCGAACGTTGATTTCGGTTATCTTTGCTTTGAGAGAGCTGAAGCGGACGCAAGTGACGAACATTCCGTGCACAAACATTTTGACGAACCGCTAAATCTCTATAAATATTCCGCGATAAGTTTCAATTACCGCATTCCCGAAACCGAATCGGCTGACAACGTAACCTACACGCTCACCGTCACGCTCGGCTCCGAATCGTTGAGCTTTGTCTCGGCTTTCGCCGCGGAAACCGGCGAGTGGGCAACGGCGGAGATCTCGCTCGACTCCTGGTACAAGCGAAGCGCTATAGACGATATTAAAATAACGCTTTCGCCCACATTTGATTCAGCTGTTTCCGAAGCTCCCGAAAAACTCGATATTTGCTTTTACATCGACGGCATCACCGCTCGCTCCGCTGCCGATACCAAGTACGAGGATAACTTCATGACCCCCTCGTTTTCCGTCAGCGACGGAATAATAACAAACTACATGAACGGCATAGTTCGTTGGCGTCGAGCTTCCTATTCATCGATTTCGGCAAACATTTCATATTCGGAGCCTTCCGAAGCGGCAGGTCACAACGCGCTGCGCGTCGTGCTTTCTGTTGACACGGACACCGAGCTTCATTTTACCGCCTTGTACAAGGACGGAACGGTTTACGAAAGCAAATCGCAAACGGTCTCGGTCGAAAGCGCCCTGACAGCGTGCTATTTCAGCTTTCCTTCTCCGGAAAAAGCTCTGCAATTCACGCTGATGTCGGACACTGCTCTCGGCGGCACCGTCTTACTTTACGGCATTGACACGGTTTATATGCCCGTTTCCGAATCCGTAACCGCGCTCGGCACGCTTGACGTTTGCGAGCTTAACGAAAACGGAGCGCTCAATTTGCGCGGCACGATCTCATCCGACACGGTCGCAGAGCACATTAAAGAATCCATCTGCATTTACGCAATTCCGCTTTATGAAACGCTCGAATCCGTCATAGCCGATTCCGAGCCGATCGCAAAAGCAACAATGACTACACGCTTTAACATAACTGTCGATGCCTCCGCCCTTCCGGACGGCGCATCCGCAATGAAGTATGCCGTTGTTATATACGATAAGACCTCGCCCGTCTCGGTTTGTGAGCCGCGAGTCCCCGAAACAAAAAAAGCCGGCGTAACCGTTCCGTCCGAATCCGATTCGATCAAGGGAATCACCTCCGCAGATATCAATCACGAAGCCGGACTCACCGAAATTCCACTTGATCTCGGTTCGATTTTCGGCTCGCCGTCATCGTCGAAAATTTATTCCGCGTTCGGTGAGCTTTACTATTTCGATTCCGACATCATATCCGAGCTTGATTTCGCCGTAAAGTCCGTCTCGCTTTCCGGCACAAAGGTCTACCTGCGCCTGACGCAAACCGACGAAAACGGCGAAGCAAGCCTCATCTCCGTCACGGATACCGAATCGTTCCGCGAGCTTTATGCCGTCGTTGATTTTCTCACGTCGCGCTATTCCTCCGACTCGTACGGCTACGTAAGCGGAATCATAATCGGTTCCGCCGTCACGGACGCTTCCGAAATCACATCCGACTCAAAAAAGCTCGAAGGTCTTGTCACCGCCGCAACAGTCATTAGCGGCGCAGGCGGCAAAAACATCGCAGCTTTCAAGGTGCTTTTCCCCATAGACAACGAATTTATTACTGTTTCGCCGTCGCTGAGTTCGGCTGAGTATGCGCTTCGGCTTATCGCACGCTACGCTGCGGAATCCGGACTATCCGATTACGGCGTAATCTGGCAAACCGACTCGATCGACTCGTCGGAGACGAAGTACGGCATTGATTTGCTTGATGCAACGGCAAAATATGCGTCTTCGTTAAACGGAAATTCGCCGCAGTTTTACTTTGTCAAGTACGCGCCCGCAGCTCTTGAGTATACTGCCTCACCACTGCTCGTAAAGGACTTCATAAGCGCGTATTTTTCGGCTTGCGAGCAAAGCTCGATTCTGGGCTTCATCCTTGACACTCAAGGTTTGGAACATATCTCGTCCGAGTACGCATTTTCAAGCATTTTCGCAAAAATCGACACCGACATCTACACAACCGCCGTCTCGGAGCTGTATTCGTCGGCGGAAGAAATTCCGCAGCCGAAATCGACTGCTAAAAAGCGGGCATTCACGCGCACGGTTTCGTCCGTTAATGTCAAAACGTCGTTAAACACCGCAGGAAGTCTCGCAATCTTCGACTACGACGATTCGTTTAACACGGGCGGTTGGTTTTCGCTTTCACGATTCGGCGAATGTATGACGGTTAAGGCGGAGAACGGCAGAGTTTTGCGATGTACCGGAGGAATTATGTTTTCATCGATAAATTCCCCTCTCGATCTTTCGTCCGCTCCCGTGCTTTCTTTTGAGCTATACGGAGACACAAGTGCATTTTACACCGTCACTATCATTTCTTCTCATTCCGTTTCGTCGGCGGACTTCACGGTCAGCGAATTTGCCGAGCGCGTATACATTGAGCTTTCCGATTTTGACGGGCTTTCCGACGTCACGGGCATTATCATCACACCGAAAAACGAAGATTTCGATTCGCTTTACATCAAAAACATCTGCGTCCACAGCTACGATCTGACCGACGCGGAACTTTCGGAGCTGTTCAACACTGCCTCCGGCGAAAACGGCAGCGAGAACGCTGTCCCGGAAGAAAATATCGTTGAGCTTCTCGCCGTGATTTCCGCCGTCACAATCGTTTCCGCACTTGCGCTTATGCTTTTGCGAAACAAGGAAAAGAATGAATCGGAAACCGACACTGACGATTGACAAACGCAAAAAACTCCACCCTAAAGGGTGGAGTTTTTTATTAGGGGAACTGCAATTCAAGGTGTTTTTGAGGTTTGGCGTTTTTCCATCCTGCGCCAACTCACAAAGCCGTAAACGTCATTCACCAAGAACGCGACAAAGCACACAACGACCGAAACGTATTTCGTGTTTTCCGCGCTCGCAAGCATCCAAAGGACGATCAGCACGATGTCGTTGGCGGCATAAGCCAAAGCGTACATGGGGCTTCTTTTGAAAGTGAGGTAAACGGCGGCGAAGCTCGTTGTTACCGAAATCGTACTCGGCACGATGTTGGCGGTATCAAACGCTGCCAAAACAAAGTAAAACACCGCCGTCACAAAGACAGAAAGCGTACACATGAAAATCGCGTCGCGCTTTGTTAGCCGCTCTACGCGGACCTCCGAACGCTTGCCTCCGTAGGGGTTTCTTATCCACGAGATCATCGCAAAGACAGACATCGGCATCGTCATTCCGAGATATGTCAGCATCTCGCCGTAATAGGCGAACGTATACGAGATCACGCCGTACATAACGCTGAACGCGACCATCAAAAACTGACCGAACGGGTTTCCCTTGGCGTTGAAGATCAGCGATGTCGCGCCGACAATCGAAGCTGCAAGCGTCAGATAATTTTCTCCGTCGAATATCAGAAACGAAGCTGAAATAAGCGTCACGGATCCGAGCCAAAGTATAATTTCGTATTTTGAAAAGCCCATATCGAATTTTTTGTTTTTTGTCATTACAGTCTCCTTTTTCGGCATGCAACGAAAGCAAAAAAACAAGCACTCGCATACACATCTTCCAAGACCTAATGATGTGTAAACGAATGCTTCGCATTCCGCTACTCGGTAGCAGCCGTTTTATTTTGATTTTTTTATTTTATCATAACCGGACGCCAAATGCAACGGAATTACGCGATTTTTCGAATTTTTTGACATTATATCTCATTATGACAAAAAAGGCACTCTCTTGAGTGCCTTTTCGTTTTATCGGTGTGGTTATCAAAGCTTTTCGCCGCAATGGTTGCAATAAAAGCTCTCGTTTGCAACTTCCTCGCCGCATTTTGGGCAAAGCTTTTTATTTTTGGCAGCGGCAAGCGCCTCCTTGCATTCGTGTATCTCTGTGTTGATCTTCTCGATGTCCTCCATAAGATCACTTATCGCCTCGATTGTCTCGTCGCCATCCATAACAGCGGCATAGTAGAGACGACCGATACCCTCATATGTGCAAGCAAGCTTTGTTTCCGCAAGATGAAGCTTATATCTGAGCTTTGCCGCACCGGTAAGTTCACCGGCTTTTTTTACTGTGTAATTGGCGGCATCCGTCGCCGTTTTCGAAACATCTTCCCAAAATTTCATAGCAAATCTCCCATAAATTATTAACGGAATCCTTCCGCGATTCTATTATATCGAAAAAATATGAAAATTCAAGGAAATTTATGCGTATAAGCTGTGATATTTCATGGAAAAATATTAAAAAAATCGAAAAGGAGCAAACGATAAAATGAACCTATCAAACGAGGAATACAAGCGTTACGCGAACAAGAGCGCGGAAAAATCCCCCTGTATCAAAAACTGCGTTCACGCATTCATCGTCGGCGGCGGAATATGCATTCTCGCGCAGGCGTTGACGGACTTTTACGTCAAGCTCGGTGCGGCAGAGCAGTCCGCAAAGACAGCAACCTCCGTGACCTTGATATTCATCGCCGCGCTGCTGACCGGCATCGGCGTATTCGACGACATCGCAAAATGGGCAGGCGCAGGCACACTCGTGCCGATAACGGGCTTTGCCAATTCCGTTGTTTCCCCCGCGATCGACACAAAAGCAGAGGGCTGGGTGCTCGGTGTCGGCGCGAAGATTTTCACGATTGCAGGCCCCGTCATACTGTACGGCACGCTCGCAAGCGTTGTTTACGGGGTAATTTACTGGATAACGACGTTATTCTAACTTGTTTTCGGCATCAATGGCAGCGTTTGCAGGCTTCGAAGCCCAACGCGATCGCCTCCGACAGCGTAACGTAATCGGGGTCGATCATATTGCTGCAATTCGAGCGAGAATGATACTTTTTGCCACCGTTTGTCGGGATCCAAACCATGACTTCGGCAGGCTCGCTTTCATAATCCGGATCGCTTTGACCGCAAACGGTACATTTGCCGTCAACGTAATCGTGACCGAGCGCTTCGCCGTAAGTCTCTCCGCAATCGGTGCAAACCTTGGGAGATGTACACGTTGCGTCAAGGTAATTATGCTCGTGTGCCGTTTCGGTCACTTCCGTTTCGGCGGTTTCCGTTTCGGCGGTTTCGGATTCAACGGTTTCCGTTTCCGGTACTTCTGTTTCGGCGGTTTCCGTTTCGACTGTCGTTTCAGAGCCGAGCAAATCAGGCTCGGTTTCTTCCGCATCCGTGCTTTCGGGCGCATCAAAAGTCTCCACGTAGGTGCAGCCGTTCAACAGAACCGAAAAAGCAAGCAAAATAAAAGAAAGCGCAAAAGCCATGATACGCTTTTGCAGTTTCGTTACGTTTTTCATTACAAACTCCTTTTTTCAACGAGATAAAACACCTTTTTATAAGTCGATTATACATTTATATCGCACCGAAAGTCAACAAAAACTCATAAATATTGCATTTTATCTTGACCTTTTTCGGGCACCAAGATATAATTGTGATAACGACTTACACAAGAAAGGTCAAATTTTATGGATATTAACATAAGAAAAAACACAGGTCACAAGATCAACGAAAAAATGATCGGTCTTTTCTTTGAGGACATCAACTACGCCGCAGACGGCGGTTTGTATGCCGAAATGATAGAAAACCGTTCTTTTGAATTCTATCGTTCCGGCGGCGACGTTCGCGATTATTACACCGTTTACGACGGCGGTTACGGCTGGAGCGCTTATCCCGAAAGCTTCAGTGCAGTTATTCGTCCCGTTATGGGAAGTCCGCTTTGCGAAGAAAATCCTCATTATATGCGCGTTGAAGCAAAACGCGCCGGCGGCGGTCTCGCAAACAAGGCATACAGCGGAATCACGCTCAAAAAGGGACTTGATTACAAGATCACTTTCTTCGCTCGCTGTGTTCGCTTCGGCGGAGATTTCACGGTTTCTATCGTAAAAGACGGAGTCGTTTACGGTAAGGCATCGGTAAATTCATCCGATTACGTTTCGGAAACATACAACTTTTTCCGCAAATACGAATTCACTCTCACCGCAACCGATGATGTAAGAGGCGCTGTATTCGCGCTGACTGTAAACGAGCCAGGCATCGTTGAATTCGACTTCGTATCGATGTTCCCCGGCGACGCTGTCGCAGGCATATTCAGACGCGATCTTTTCGAGCTTCTTGCCGAACTCAAGCCCGGATTTATGCGTTTCCCCGGCGGTTGCATCATTGAAGGCAACACGCTTTGGAACCGTTACCGTTACAAGAATTCCCTCACCGAGCCTTGGCGCAGAAAGAACAACTTCAACCGTTGGTCCGTACACGGCTCCGGTCCTCACAACAATTTCGAAACAATATTCTCTCACTACAATCAAACTCTCGGCCTCGGCTTCTATGAGTATTTTCTCCTCTGCGAGCTGATCGGCGCAGAAGCGCTGCCCGTGCTCAATGTCGGTCTTGCTTGCCAGTATCAGTCCATCGAGCAGGTTGCAATAGACAGCGAGGAATTCAAGGAATTCGTTCAGGACGCGATAGATCTGCTTGAATTTGCAAACGGCGACGTTACAACAAAGTGGGGCGCTGTTCGTGCAAAGCTCGGTCATCCCGCACCGTTCGGTCTCAAACTGCTCGGAATCGGAAACGAACAGTGGCAGACAGAGCGCGCAGACTTCTTCGAAAGATACGTCATCTTCGAAAAGGCTGTTCACGAATATGATCCCAACGTGATGATCATCGGCTCCGCAGGTCCCGACATCACTTCCGAAAAGTACGAAAAGGCATGGAATTTCTACCGCGAACATGAAAACGAAGCCGGCTTTGCATACGCTGTTGACGAACATTATTACGTCAAACCGGAATGGCTGTTCGATCACGTCGGATTCTATGACAATTATTCGAGAAAGATCAAGGTTTTCGCAGGCGAATACGCCGCTCATCCGGCGGGAATACGTAATCCCACCGAAGCGAACAATCTTCACGGTGCCCTTGCCGAGGCGGCATTCCTTACAGGTGTTGAGCGCAATTCCGATGTAGTGGTTCTCGCTTCCTATGCGCCGCTGTTTGCACGCGTGGACTATTCGCAGTGGTGGCCGGATATGATCTGGTTCGACGACAACACGGCATACG
>CAYWAD010000040.1:0-12904 GCA_964456045.1 uncultured Lachnospiraceae bacterium | reverse complement strand
TGGCTGCATCTCGGAGATTGGTGGGAATTTTTTCTGTGCGGAACTTTTTTTGCCGTGGTAACAGCACTCGGATGCCTGATTTTGGCGCTGATTGTTAAAAGTGTGCTGAAAAAGAGGAAGTAAAAGTTATTTTTAACTTTACTAATCAAAGCTTTGGCGGTATTATGATAAGTTTGAATTTTAAGAAGTTGTTTTTGAACGATTTCTTTTACACAAAAACGGCACAGCAGATTATCTGCTGTGCCGTTTTTAACATTATTACTTCAAGTCACGCAAATCAAAGCTTGGAAACTATGCTTTCCGTATCCTTTGCGATCATAAGTTCCTCGTTGGTGGGGATTACGTAAACCTTTACCTTGGAATCCGGAGCGGAAAGGTCAACATTTTCGCTCTGACGAAGAATCTTGGCGTTCAGCTCGTTGTCGATCTTGATGCCGAAGAAATCCATGTTCGCGCAAACGCGCTCGCGGAGTTCGGGATTGTTTTCACCCATGCCTGCCGTGAATACAACTGCGTCGAGACCGTTCATTGCGGCGGTGTACGCGCCGATGTAGCGCTTTGTCTGATATGCGATAACCTTAGCGGCAATGTTCGCGCGGTGGGTGTTTTCTTCGGAAACGGGATTTCCCTGAAGATCCGTGCCCAAAATCGCAGCTTCGATGTCGCGGCTGTCGGACGAGAAGCCGGAAATTCCGAGGAAGCCGCACTTTTTGTTCATGTAATCGTTCATTTCTTCCGGAGTGAAACCCTCTTTCTGCATAATGTACGTTACAGTGGAGGGGTCAACGGAGCCGCAACGTGTACCCATGATGATACCGTCGAGGGGGGTAAAGCCCATGCTCGTGTCGATGCACTTGCCGCAGTCAACCGCGGAGATGGAACCGCCGTTACCGATGTGGCATGTGATGATCTTGAGTTCTTCAATAGGCTTGCCGAGTATCTTCGCCATTTCACCGGCTACATAGCGGTGAGAGGTGCCGTGCGCGCCGTAGCGACGAACGTGATACTTTTCGTACATATCGTAAGAATAGCCGAACATGTAAGCTTCTTCCGGCATTGTCTGATGGAATGCCGTGTCGAATACGAGAACCTGAGGCTTTCCGGGCATAACGGAGAGGCAACCCTCTATACCCATGATGTGCGCGGGCGTGTGCAGGGGTGCAAAATCGTAGCAAAGCTTGAGCTTTTCGAGCACCTCGTCTGTAAGAAGCACGCTTTCGAAGAAGTAAGGTCCGCCGTGAACGACTCTGTGACCGACAGCTTCGATCTCGTCCATGCTCTTGATGCAGCCGATTTTTTCGTCTGTGAGATAGTCGATAACTATCTTCATCGCAACTGCGTGGTCGGGCATGGAATAATTCTTAACATATTTTTCGCCGTTTACTTTGTGTTCGATTTTGCCCTCGGAACCGACAGGATCGCCGATACCGATTCTTTCGCAAATACCCTTGGCAAGTACGTCACCGCTTACGGTATCAAGGAACTGATATTTAAGCGAGGAGCTTCCGGCGTTGACAACGAGAACTTTCATTGATAATTTCCTCCGATATAAGAAAAATAAAATATTTGACAAATAAATTCATAACGTTTATATTATATAATAAGCGGCTCTTAAGGTCAAGAGTCAATTTTCAATATCAGGGCAAGTATTTATGAAAAAAAACATATATATTATAGCCGAATACAATCCTCCGCATACGGGACACAGATACATGATAGATGAGATGCGAAAACGTTTCGGAGACGTGACCGTAACCGTCATTATGAGCGGAAATTTCACGGAGAGAGGCTCGGTCGCGATCGCAAACAAGTACGCACGCGCAAAAGCGGCACTTTCGATCGGAGCGGATCTCGTTTTGGAGCTTCCGTTTCCGTGGTGCGCCGCGTCTGCGGAATATTTCGCTCGTGCCGGCGTTTTTCTTGCGACAAAGCTTGCATCCGCTTCTCCGAATGACGAGCATTTTCTCGCTTTCGGAAGCGAATCCGGCGACATAGATACGATCAAGCTTGTCGGCGCCCGGCTTGCGTCCGCTGAATTCCGTCAAAAATTAGCGGAGCTGCCGCAAAACGAGCGAACCGCGCGAAGCATTGAGCGTGTTTACGCCGAAACGTACGAAGACGGCAGCGAAATTTTGTTAACTTTGCCGAACAACACGCTTGCGGTTGAGTATGTTCGCGCCATAAACGAACTCGGCTCTGATTTGAAACCCGTCACGGTAAAAAGAGTAGGCGCCGCTCACGATGTAAGTGAACCGGACATCCATCCGTCTGCGTCGTATATTCGCGAGAAGCTTCACGCAGGAGCGGATGCGTTCAATCTGATTCCGGACGGCGCTCGCGAGGTGCTTCGAGCCGAATTTGCCGCTCACGGCGCGGCAAAGGACGAAAATTACGGCGACGCACTGCTCGGAATTTTGCGTCTGATGTCGCAAGAATCGGTGGATGGCTTTGCGGAATGCACGGGTGGTGTCGGTAGACGGCTTATTTCCGCCGCAAATTCCGCATCGAGCCTAAGCGAAGCCTTGTCACTTGCGGCAACGAAGCAGTACACGAACGCACGCTTGCGCCGCGCGGCGATTTTTGCCGCAGTCGGAGTAACGCCGGGCGATCTGCGCTCACTCCCCGAATACACCGCCGTCCTCGCGGCAAACGAAAAAGGCACGCTCGCGTTGCGCGAGTTTTCAAAGCAGGAAAACATCACGATACTGACGAAGCTCGCCTCCGCGGAAGCGAAGCTTTCGCCGTCGGCAAAACGACAATTCGATCTTGACGCAAAGTCGGACAAGCTGTACACGCTCGCTTTTGCATCGCATTTTCCGTCGGACACATTCCGTCGAATATCACCTACGATATTAAAATAAAAGATATACCCCGAAAGGAAAACACAATGAACAAAACAAAAGCCGCAAAATTTTCGTCGATCTACATTTTGCATTATCTGAAGTTTGCGTGGAGATCGATTCTTTTCATTGCTGCGCTTGTATTGTACATCATCGCCCGTATCAACAAGGTTGAATTCTCGTTCGCCACAATTGAAAAAAATCCCCTCCTGCTTTCGGCAATATGGATAATCTTCGCACTCGAAATGGCGCTGCGTTTTTTTCCGTCCAAGTATGAAAGTATGGGCTGCCAAAAGCAGTTTACGCGAAATTACATTCCCGCAAGCAAAAACGCAAAGCCGATCCTCCAGCCGACAAAGATCACCGTTTCCGTCGCCGCAGTTTGGATCACGTTCAATGCTTTGATCGGCGCGATATATTTCCTCGGCTGGATAGATCAGGGCATAATTTTGCTTATATCGCTCGCTTTTTCCGTCTGTGACATCATCTGCATTCTTTTTTACTGCCCGTTTCAGACTTGGATCATGAAAAACAAATGCTGCACAAGCTGTCGCATATACAATTGGGACTTCGCGATGATGTTCACGCCGCTCATTTTCATCCCGTCCGTTTATACATACACGCTTGTCGCGCTTTCGCTTGCGCTACTCATAAAATGGGAAGTCAAAGTTCACCGCAGACCGGAGCAATTTTCCGAGCATACAAACGCTTGCCTTTCCTGCGCGCTTTGCAAGGAAAAGCTCTGCCATCACAAAAAACAGCTTCGCTCGTTTTTGGAGTCGAACAAGGAGCGCCTCTTGCTTCGCGGAAATGCGCTTTTTCATAACGAAAAACACATATTTCTCCCCAAAAACAATAAATAAAATTGACTTTTTGAATTTTATGTTTTATAATAAAGTGTTTTTATTATGCATGGAGGTTTTACAATGAACGATATTAAGCCGATCGTCGCAAAAAATATCGCGTCTCTGCGAATTTCGAAAAAAATGACTCAGCTCGAACTCGCGGAAAAGCTTAACTACTCCGATAAGGCTATATCAAAGTGGGAACGCGGAGAATCTTTGCCGGATGTTTCAGTTCTCGTTATGATTGCCGATCTTTTTGAAGTTCCGCTTGATTACCTCGTTCGTGAGGAGCATAAACAGCCCAAAACAGAGAAGAAGGAAGCTCTCCCTCGTTACAATCACTCGATGATAACGCTCGCATCAGTCCTGCTTGTGTGGTTTATCGCGCTTTTTGCTTTCATTATCATATCGCTCGTTTCAAACGAAATTCCTTTTGAATGGTTAGCTTTCATCTATGCTGTTCCCGTCAGCTCCATTGTGTGGCTCGTGTTTAACAGCATTTGGTTTAACAAAAGACGCAACTATTTTATCATTTCAATCCTCGTTTGGTCGTTGATCGCGTCCGTACATATCTCGCTTTTGACGGCGAACATTAACATTTGGACGCTCTATCTGCTCGGAATCCCCGCGCAGCTCATCATTTTCGCTTGGTCCATGATTAAAAAGCCGCAAAAAAAAGACGTCAAAAAATCCGAAAACAACTAAACTCAAACAGAAAGGTCACCGATCGGGTGGCGGTCATAAAACAGTTAATCCTCCGTATGATTACGATCATACGGAGGATGTTTTCATTATTAGACGGAACGAAGTGACGCCCCCTTTGGCTTCTGAATTTTTTCGTTTGCTTTGCTCCGCGACAAACAGAGATTTATAAAACCATTATCAATGTTCCCGCAGTAATCAGTATGCATCCAATCAGAGATTTGGCAGTAAATTCTTCATGCAAAAAGATAAATGCCAAAATTAATGTAATAACAACACTTAATTTGTCGATGGGAACCACTTTTGAAGCTTCGCCCACTTGCAACGCCTTGTAATAGCAAAGCCACGAAGCACCCGTTGCAAGCCCGGATAATATAAGAAAAATCCAACTCTTTTTGCTGATTCCAGCAATTCCACTCTGAGTATTTGTGAGAAATACCATTCCCCAAGCCATTGCTACCACAACAATCGTTCTGATAGCTGTTGCAAGATTTGAGTTAACTCCATCTATGCCGACCTTTGCCAGTATAGAGGTAAGTGCTGCAAATATTGCAGACAGTAATGCAAATATTAACCACATACAATATTACCCCCTGAAATTCCGGTTTTGCCGGATCTTTTTTCAAATAAAGTATATCCCAAAAATGTTAAGAAATCCACCGTCTACACAAAAACAGTCCGAATATTTTTGTCGGGCGGTCTCGGTGCCCGTTTAGGTTTAATATCACAATATCTTTTTATTGCCCCGCGATTTATACGTCGGCGTTTTTCTTTATCGAATATTTTTCGCACATGCCTCATATATTTGACCAAGAACGGTTAACGGAGGACAAAATATGACGGATACAAGCATATACCGCGATATAGCGGAAAGAACAGGCGGAGACATATACATCGGCGTTGTCGGCCCGGTGCGAACGGGGAAAAGCACGTTTATCAAGCGATTTATGAATTCACTTGTTATGCCGAACATTGAAAATGAATACGATCGAATTCGCGCTCGTGACGAAATGCCGCAGTCCGCGGCAGGAAAAACGGTTATGACAACGGAGCCGAAGTTCATCCCCGATGAGGCGGTGGAGGTGTCGGTATCGGACAATGTTAAAATGCGAGTGAAAATGGTGGATTGCGTCGGATACCTTGTGCCGGGCGCGATTGGGAATACGGAGGACGGCGAAATCAGAATGGTTTCGACGCCTTGGCAAAGCGAGCCGATGCCGTTTGACGAAGCGGCGGAGACGGGCACGCGCAAGGTCATTACGGATCATTCCACGATCGGTATGCTCGTCACGACAGACGGCAGCTTCGGAGACATTCCGCGCTCGGATTACGAGGAAGCGGAGGCGCGAGTCGCAAAAGAGCTTCACGACATCGGCAAGCCGTTTGCGGTCATACTTAACTCCGCAGATCCGGAAAGCGAGTTTGCCTCCGAGCTTGCTCGCGAGCTTGAGAAAAAATATTCCGCACCTGTCGCGGTCGTATCATGCCTGACTATGGACAGCGAGGACATAACGCACATAATTGAGATGCTTTTGTACGAATTTCCCGTGTGCGAGGTCGAGCTGAAAATACCGGCATGGTTGTCCGCGCTTGACGTAACGCATCCGCTTGTGGAAGGCGTTTACGAGCGCGTGAGATCGTGTGCGGAGAGCGTTTTCAAAATGGGAGACGTTGTCGGCGTCGGAAAATTTGCTGAGATATGCGACGGCGGCACCGTTTCAAGTGTGTCATCTGCGGAAATAGACCTCGGACGCGGAGCGGTGAATCTGGAGATCGGTATCCCGGAGGAAGTTTACTATAAAACGATAGGCGAGCTGACCGGTTTTGACATTTCCGACGAGGAGGAGCTTATCAAGCTCTTGCGCGAGCTTTCCGAAACAAAAAAAGAATACGAAAAGGTCAAAGAAGCGCTCGATGACGTCAAGACTCGCGGCTATGGAATCGTTATGCCGGACATTGACGACTTAACGCTTGAGGAACCTGAGATCGTGCGTCAGGCAGGCGGTTACGGTGTGCGTCTGCGCGCAAAAGCGCCGTCACTGCATATGATTCGCGCCACGATCGAAACCGAGATCAATCCAATCGTAGGTACGGAGGCGCAGTCGGAGGAGATGGTGCGCTATTTGATGCGCGAATTCGATTCGGGTGACAGCTCCGTTTGGGAGACGAATATGTTCGGCAAAACGCTTTACGAGCTTGTGAACGACGGACTGCACGACAAAATGGAAAACATGCCCGAAGACGCAAGAATTAAGCTCTCGGATACGCTCGGCAGGATCATCAACGAAGGATCCGGCGGACTCATCTGCATTATATTGTGAAAAAACAAAACCGACGAAAAATCTTCGTCGGTTTTTTGTGTTTTACTTGGTTGGTACGTAAGTCGGAACGATACCTTGAAGCAGAGTTTTTATGGTTTCGGGGTCGTTTGTCGTTGCGCCGCGAAGCGTTTCGAGCGCTTCGGAGAGCCTGTTTCTGTCGAAATCCTCGAAATGACCGACAAAGATCAGCTTGTTCGGAGTCATCGAAAGGCGTTCGTCGTTTGTAAGCAACTCCTCGAAAAGCTTTTCTCCCGGACGCAGACCGGTGAATTTTATCTTTATGTCCACGTCGGGGACAAGACCGGAAAGACGAATCATATTCCGCGCAAGATCCGCGATGCGAACGGGCTCGCCCATGTCAAGGACGAATATCTCACCGTCTTTTGCGTAAGCGCAGGCCTGAAGAACAAGCATAACTGCTTCGGGAATCGTCATAAAATAACGGTATATGTCCTGATGAGTGACGGTGACGGGACCTCCTTCGCGAATTTGATTGCGGAACAGGGGAATTACGCTTCCGTTTGAAGCGAGGACGTTACCGAAGCGAACGGCGGCAAACTTTGTTTTTGAAGTCTTGCCGATCGTCTGGACGATCATCTCGCAAACGCGCTTTGTCGCGCCCATTATGTTTGTCGGATTAACTGCCTTGTCAGTCGAGATGAGAATGAAATTTTCAGCGCTGTATTTGTCCGCCGCCGTAGCAACGTTATACGTTCCGAAAATGTTGTTTTTGATTGCTTCCGCAGGGCTGTTTTCCATGAGCGGAACATGCTTGTGTGCAGCTGCATGGCAAACAAAATCCGGATGATACTTCGAGAAGATTTCCTCGACTCGCTCGCGGTCGCGCACGGAACCGATACAAACTTCCAAGTCAAGCGAAGGATGCTTGCGTATCAACTCTTGCTGAATTTCGTAGGCGTTGTTTTCGTATATGTCAAAAATTATGAGTTTTTTGATGTTAAAGCCGGATACCTGACGACAAAGCTCGCTTCCTATCGAGCCGCCGCCTCCCGTTACGAGTACCGTCTTGCCTTCAAGCGTTTTCCCGATCTCGGAAAGATCAACCTCGACTTTCTCGCGACCCAAAAGGTCCTCGACCTGTACGTCGCGCACGCTCTGCATTGAAACCTGACCGCTTGCAAGCTGATAGATTCCGGGAAGCGTTTTTACGCGGCAGGCGGTGTTTTGGCAGATTTGGATTATGTCACGCTTTTCCGCCGCCGAAATTGTCGGAATCGCAAGGATTATGTCCGTTACGCCGTAAAGCTTTGCGTAGCGCTCGATGGATTCTCTTCCGCCGACGATCTTGACACCGGAAAGGTAAGTGCCGTGCTTGGATTTGTCATCGTCGATTATGCAGACAACCTTGTTGGTGGAGAGCTTACTTGATTGAAGATCCTTTAATATCAATGAGCCCGCCGAGCCTGCGCCGATAATCATTGTCGGCGTTTGCGGCTGCCGCTGCTTTTTGCTAACGTGGAAAAACGACTTGAACCCGAATCGAGTCAGGCTCAAAAGTGCAATGAGTATAAAGCAGTTGATGATCGGTGCGCTCCTCGGAAGCGAGCAACCGGGAATGACGCTGAAGACGGAGAGGCAAATGTTGGAGATTAACGCGGCAAGGCAGATGTTTTTTAGATCGTCTGCGCCTGCGTATTTCCAAAGGCATGTGTAGAGCTTGAACATCGTGAAAATGAATATCGAGGTTGGCGTGTAGAAAAGCGAAAGCTTCAGGCAATTTGCCAGAAAACCCGATTCTCTCAGCGCTTCCGCATTAAATTCATAGCGCAAAAGCAGGGAAAAAAGAAGTGACAGCTGGATAAGCACTATGTCCGTGAAAAGATAAGCGGAGATCCTAAGAACAAGGGCCTTATCATTAGACTTTTTCATATAATACTTCCTGAATTTATGTTAAATTTATGAAATGTCGGTTTAATTGAAGCGTCTCGGTCTTGTATTGTGAATCGGCTTGCCCGAAACGATGCGAGATGGATTTTCCGTGAAAAGTACGTATGCCGCGTCCGCTCCGAATTCGTTTTCGACGAAATCGTGAACGGATTTCAGTTCCGTCGTACGTGCTGTGCTTGAATGTGCGTCGCTGGCGATCGCGTGAGCGAAGCCGCGGGCGATCATTTCAAGCGCAAGGCTCTCCGATTCACGCCCGAAGCGACCGAAAAGACTCCCCTTGTTTAATTGAAGGACACAGCCCATCTCGTGCCATATGTTGAGTACGGACGGCGAATTTTGAACGAAAATATAGCGCTCCGGGTGCGCTACTATGGGAACTATACCCATGTCGCGAAGCGAGAGCAGAATGTTTGTCGTGTCCGCCCTGTTTCCGCGAAACGGAAATTCAACAAGCGCGTAATGTGTGCCGTTTATGGTCAAAAGCTGCTTGTCCGCGAGAAAATACGGCGTGTCAAAGTCAGCAAAAATCTCCATTCCGGAGTATATTTTCAGCGGACTGCCGACTTTTTCAAGTTCTTTGCGAAAATCGTGCAGCGCATTCAGGTAAATGTCGCGTCTGTACCTGCCGTTGCGGAAAAAGGCGTCGCTGTGCGATGTTGCGACTATTGCGGTAACGCCGCTTTTGAATGCGATGTCCGCCATTTTGAGCGAGGTTTGAAGATCGACGGAGCCGTCATCCGTGCCGGGGAGAATGTGAGAGTGAATATCAATCATTTTGTTTGCTCTTGCGTTTGAAAAAAGCGTGAATTTTGAATATTAACGGACGGAACGGGCGAAGCGCGAGCCAGACCGTTTCGAAAAATTTCCAAGTTGTGGAGGAATCGGTCAATTTTTTACCGTTTCGGATGACGCAGTTCACGATTGCTATCGCATTTTGAAGCGGAATGTTCGATTCAAGTGCCGTCTGAGCGTCACCGAGCATAGTCATTGTTCCGTTTTTGATTTTATATACGCGGTGCAACACATACGTTCCCGACCTGCGCCGAAAAAGTATGATATCACCTCGTTTCGGAGTGTCGATTATTCGCGAAAGGAATACCTTGTCGCGCCCGTGTTTCAAAAAGGGCGCCATGCTGTTGCCGGAGATTATCACAGGCAAAACGACGTCTTTGTCAACGGTTTCCAAAAGTGAGGCATAGTCAGAAAAAAGTGCATCGGGAGACACTACACGTTTTGTGCTTTCTTTCATCGTCTGCCTCCTTGAATTTTATTTTTTTGAGCTTTGCACGGGCCCTTCTGTGATGCCGTATTTTTTTATCAGCACCGAGCGTTTTTGATATATCGAAAGACTCGCGCCGGGGGAGTTTTCGTCTTTGTTTGAACGTGAAATTTCGCGCAAATAATCCACGATGCGCTTGCACCGACCGACGGGCAAGAGCCACGGATGCTTATTTACAAAGGCGTAACGGGATTTTATTGAGGCTGCGGACGGAAAAACCACCCTGAAAAGATTCGCGGCGGATTTGCCGTGCTCCGCCTCTGCCACTGTAAGCGTCGAGCTGTGGCGGCGCGCCATCGTGCTTTGACCGTAGACTCCGGCTTCGAGAATGTCGGAGAGAAGGTCAGCACCGGCAACAGTGCCGCTTATGTCCCAATCGCCTGTGTCAATCGAAAGAAAATCGCGCGCGATTGCAAGGATTTGTCGGAAAAAAGTAACGGCATTCAGTTCGGAAAGCTTCGAATAAAGCTCGGTTTTGTCTATCTCGCTCTGATATTTTACCGCAAAAAGCGCAACGTCGCAAAGCGTTCGGATGCCGAAACCGCCGGCAATGAAGTGTTTTTGCGCGTGACTGACCATAAAAACAAGATTCGCGGTCGGAGCAAACGAGTAAACCGATGACGTGCCGACAGGGTAGGGGACTCTGATTTCGATTTGATTTGCAAAATAAGGCTCAAACGCTTCGAAACGCTTGGACATAAGCTTGCTGTGAAGCTCAATGTGAAGCGCGGACGAGGGTTCGTTCCAATGCGAAACGTTGCCTGAAGCGTCGCCTTTGACATAGCCGAGCTTCGAAAGTACCGCTTCGGCGGCAGAAAACTCCTGCGGCAAAACGTAAAGATCCTCGTCCGCGGAGATCCTTGCGTCCGGCTCGGAATAGAGGCTTCTGCAAATCACGCCTTTGACAACGACGTAATTTACGTCTGCGTTTCGCAGGGCATCCGTCAGGGCGAGCAGGGCTTCGGTTTTCGCGCATTGTGCCATAAAATCGAAAAGGGCGTCGCGCCGAAACATACTCTCAAATTCTTGGTTTTTCGAAAAAATCTCGCCGTTTTCTGCCATTTTGTCATAGACGACGGCGGTGAGCTTGTGGATATGAGCAAGTGAACGCAACTTCGCCAAGTCCGAGACGGAAAAACCGTTCGCAAGTTCGGCTTTTTTATCTCCGCGTGCGTATGCGGAAAGGCAAAGCAAAAGCTGGCGCTCGAAAACTTCCATAATTCCTCCGAAAAGCTCAAAAATATATCGAGTACCCTTAATTATAACACGCAGACCTAAGCAAGTCAATTTTTGATTAAAAAAATATTAAAAAAAGCGTGAAAAATGAATAAAAAATGAAAAAAGAGGCAGAAAATTGCCTCTTTTGGTTTATTCTTCGGTTTCGTAGGAATCGTTGTTCTTGGATTTTCTGACGAAAAGCCAAATAAGAAGTCCTGCGAATGCAACAAGTCCGATCAGCCAATAAGCCGACTCGAATGAGATAGTGACAGCGGTTGCGTTGTCCATGTAATCAACAACGATTGCAACAGGGATGCCCGTTGTGTCCGTGAACGCGGTGAGCGCGGATTCAACGGTCGCGTTTGTCATGCTTAGATTGCTTTTGTTTACAAAATGCGAAGCTGTTTTATCGCCCGACGATTCGGAACGGAAGGGGGAATCAAGCCCCAGCGAAGATACTTCGTCTTCCATTTGCTCCATAACGCCGGCGAGCGATGAGCTGAGAGAATATTCATAATATTCCGTATTAACATTTTGGTATACTGCATTGCCGTAAGCTGTTGATTCGTTACCGAAAAGACCGCTTACTTCCGAGCGAAGATTGTCTCCCACCCATGCGATCGAATAAAAATCGTCGCAATTATCGTTTACGAGAAAAATGAGCAGGATATTATCTTCGTATGTGTCCGGGTTTTGACCGAATTCGTTTGCGTAGCATTCGTTTGCGTAGGTCTGAAACGTTTCTTCGCTGTATTCGCCGTTAAAAAGCGCGGAAATCGAGGAAATGAAAGACGAACCGACGATTACGATGATCAAGACTATGACTACGAGGAACATCAAAATCGAGAAGCCGCAGCCTGAGCAACCGCCACCGGGACCGCCGGGACCGGGACGTCCCCACCAACCTCTGTGAGGTCTGAAATGCATGGGCGGGCGCGGTCCTCCCATAGGAGGTCTTCCTCCGGGGCGCGGACCGCCGCCGAAGCCTCCGTGTGATCTTCCACCGCCTCCGGGACGTGAACCTCCGCCGAAACCTCCGTGAGAGCCTCCTCCGCCTCCACGTGAACCGCCGCCGAAGCCGCCGCCGTGAGATCCTCCACCGGGTCCTGGCATAATTGTATCCTCCTTAAAATTACAAGTTTATGATACCATTATAAAGCCTAATTGTAACAATTTCAAGACGATTGATGATTATTGTTGTAAAAAGTTAGTCGAATTTTCTGTCGTAAAGCAAAGCGGCGATCAACACTACGAGGCAGGAACCTGCATTATGAACGAGCGCGCCAGTTGTAGGTGTAAGAAGCTGCAAAACGGAAAGGATAATTGCCGCAAAGTTGATTGTCAGCGAGAGCGAAATTCCGAATTTGATCGTTTTCATCGTCGCGTTGGAGAGCTTTTTGAGATAGGGAAGCTTAGAGATGTCATCTCCGATCAAGGCAATGTCCGCGGCTTCTATCGCGATGTCGCTTCCTACTCCGCCCATAGCTATTCCGACATCCGCAGTCTTGAGCGCGGGAGCATCGTTTACGCCGTCGCCTATCATTGCGACGCATCTGCCTT
This sequence comes from uncultured Lachnospiraceae bacterium, assembly GCA_964456045.1. Lineage (GTDB taxonomy): Bacteria > Bacillota > Clostridia > Oscillospirales > CAG-272 > DTU064. Next base: position 231 of record CAYWAD010000040.1, on the reverse strand, counting down.
CTTTAATAAGGTTTTCGACATCCTCTACTTTTTGATCGGGCAACAGTTCCGCACGAACATCCGAAATGCCCACCTTTTCTGATAAATGTGCTGCTGCACGGCGGTTATCTCCCGTCAGAAGCACCGATGCAACATCAAGCTCGTTGAGCTTCGATATCATCAAGTTTGCTTCGGGGCGGAGCGTGTCGGAGAGGGCAATGATGCCCAGCACATTGCCTTCGCTTGCGGCGA
>CAYWAD010000039.1:0-13014 GCA_964456045.1 uncultured Lachnospiraceae bacterium | reverse complement strand
AGGTTAATACCGTGCTGTCGCTGAACGGTTTCAGAATGTGCATCACGGGAAAATCGGGTGGTGGCAAGCTGATCGGTGTTTCGAGTTTAACACCGTTCAAAACGTCTCACGAAAACGAAATGTACGTTAAACGTCTTGAGTCCTTTGAAAACAAGCGAAAGAAAAACGGAAATATAGTGTTCAGCGAAAAGTACGACGAAATATCGGCTGAGAAAAATTCTGAATTATACGATTGCTATATGGATAAGATGAAAAATGTACCGTATAAATACCGTCCCAACAATTCATATGACATTCTGGTAAAATGCAGAGAAAAGTTTACGGCGCTTCCGCCGGAAAAACAAGTCGGCATTCTTCTGTCGATTCAGGGCTTGTTCGGCAGAGCGATTAAGGCGGATCTGTCTTTGATTGGCGGTGCACCTTCCGCAGGCGTTACTACGCTTTCCTCCTCTCTTTCCAATTGGAAAAAGAATTACACCGACGTTCGCATCATTGACCAGTCCGCGTCGGGACTTTACGAAAAGGTTTCGGAAAACCTTCTTGATTTGTTATGAGTTGGCGTACGGTTGTTATTACATCGCGCTGCAAGCTGGATTATAAAATGGGCTTTATGGTGATTCGCGCCGAGGAAACGAGAAAAATCTTCCTCGACGAAATCGCCGTATTGCTCATTGAAAATCCTGCCGTTGCTTTGACGGGCTGCCTCTTGGAAGCCTTGGTGGAAAAGAAAATCCGCGTGATTTTTTGCGATGCCAAACGTTCCCCGAACGCGGAGCTTGTGCCGTATTACAATTCGTATGACTGCTCGCGAAAGATCAAAGCTCAAATTGCATGGACCAACGACACAAAAGGTGCGGTTTGGGCGGACATCGTTGCGGAAAAAATTCGCAAACAGGCGGATTTTTTGGAGGAATTGCAGAAAGAAAGCGAAGCTGCGCTCTTGCGTTCGTATCTTTCCCAAATCGAGCCGCACGACATAACAAACCGAGAGGGGCACGCCGCGAAAGTATACTTTAACGCGTTGTTCGGAATGGATTTCACCCGAAGCGAAGAAAACATAACAAATGCGGCGCTGAACTACGGTTACGGCATTATTTTGTCTGCATTCAACCGTGAAATCGCGGCGCAGGGGTATCTGACGCAGCTCGGCATCTTCCATGACAATATGTTCAACCATTTCAATTTGAGCTGTGATTTGATGGAACCGTTTCGCATTTTGGTTGACCGAAAGGTAAAAGGCATGGAATTTTCCGATTTTACGACCGAAGAAAAGCATCTCATTGTCGGAATTTTGAACGATACCGTTGTGATAAATCAAACCAAGCAAACGGTATTGAACGCAATCAAGTTTTATTGCAGAAGCGTTTTTGATGCGCTTAACGAGGGCGATCTTTCGCTGATTCAATTTTATTCGTTATGAGTTATAGATTTATGAGAGTTTTGGTGTTTTTTGATCTTCCGACCGAAACGTCGGAAAACAAAAGGGAATATCGAAAATTCCACAGATTGTTGATAAAAAACGGGTTTTTGATGATGCAGGAATCCGTTTACTGTCGCATGCTCTTAACTCCCGGTGCGGGGCGGGCGGTTTTGGACATAATACGAAAAAATCGTCCTTCCGACGGGATTGTTCAGGTGATGACGGTGACGGAAAAGCAATTTGCCGGAATGGAATATATTACCGGAGAGCACCACAGCGAGGTGATCGAAAGCGACGAAAGGCTGATTATAATATGAAATTGGTATACAAAGATATGGGACATATACTTCGTTTTGACGGAGGGTATGTCAATGAGCTGATTATAGAAAATAAGAATATGTTTTTCGACGTGGTGAACAGTATGACGATGCAAGCGGAGGGGCTTCGCGGAGGTTGCGTTTTGTCTATCGGAGATAGCCCTGTGGATTTTGGAAAATACGCCGATTTGACCTTGCAGTTTGCGCCGTTTCAGGTGAATCGCAAAAGCTTGCTTACAAAGCTGTATGCTGCGCTGGAAAATAAAGCCTTGACGTCGGAAAACTATATGAAAACGGTGGAATTGCTCGGTGAATTGGAAAGTTATGTGCTTCGTCTTTCCGAGGAGCTTCCGTTTGAAATCCATTGTCAGAAGCTCTCTATCGGGCCTGTTATTCGCGCGATTTCGCCCGAAATTGAGGACAGCGATAAAAGCGCACTTGAAAAGATTTTTGCATATATGGAGCTCGTGCGTGAGCTTGACCGTGATAAATTGTTTATTATGATAAATATGCGTTCTTATTTTCCCGATGAAAAAATGGAAATGTTCACGGAAAGTGCAAGCTTGCACGACTTTAACGTGCTTCTGCTTGAAAATGTTTCGTCAAAAAAATTGAATTATACAAAAAGATTCGTGATAGATGATGATTTGTGTGAATTTTGAGTTGATTTTTGCGACGTTTTTGTGTTAAAATCAATTGTACACTTGTCCTGTACACGACTCTCTGCAATATCGTAGTATTGTTGCTCAAATTAGGATTTGAGGATTTGAGGTTTGAGAGTAGTGTAATTTTATAAGGGACTCAAACTACCGTATGTGTGATACGGGTAACGCCGCCGTTTGAGAGTAGTGTAATTTTATAAGGGACTCAAACAAAGATGAGTACATTATACCATATGCTGTTGTTTGAGAGTAGTGTAATTTTATAAGGGACTCAAACCTGGTCGCTCTCGTTGTGTGGCTTATAGTCGTTTGAGAGTAGTGTAATTTTATAAGGGACTCAAACTCACATAATGAATATTCTGATCGCACTTTGGTTTGAGAGTAGTGTAATTTTATAAGGGACTCAAACTGATCGATATTTGTCGCTTTCGAAAACTGCGTTTGAGAGTAGTGTAATTTTATAAGGGACTCAAACGAGTGGGCTTATGAAGCACTTAGGAGATATGTTTGAGAGTAGTGTAATTTTATAAGGGACTCAAACGGGACAACATTTCAACAGGTAAGCCCCCGTGTTTGAGAGTAGTGTAATTTTATAAGGGACTCAAACATACCATCGAGGGCGGAATATAAATCTTGTGTTTGAGAGTAGTGTAATTTTATAAGGGACTCAAACAAGTGCCGAACGAATTTGCCGCATTGTTACGTTTGAGAGTAGTGTAATTTTATAAGGGACTCAAACGTGGATATGATATTGCTGTGATGAAAAGCATAACCGAATAAATTTGAGCGATTGTACGAAAAACGGCAGGGAGTTAATTTTTCCCTGCCGTTCGGTTTTGAAAAACGCGAAACTTCTGTTTTTGATAATTTTTACAAATCCTTCGCATTGAGCGAAGGATTTTTTTATGTTAATTTAGATCAGAAAGCGATGATCAGACCGCCGCGCTCGGCGTAGTAGCTGTCGAGTCCGCGTGTTTCAAGGATCATTACTTTTGAGCCGTGCCAACGCTCCGTGATGAGCTTTTTAAGGCGCTGTGCCATTTCGGAGTTCTTACAATGACTGATTGCGGCAACTCCGCCCTCAAATCCACGCTCAATCATATCATCCACGATGAAAGTGAGTGCTTTCTGCGCCCCACGGGACTTACCTTTGATCGAGATGGTGCCCTCGTCGCTTGCGATTCCTATGCCCCACATTCCGAGTTTGCGTGCGACAAAACCTGAAAAGCGGCTCATGCGTCCGTTCTTAATAAGATTGTCGAACGAGCAAAGCGCAAATACTGTTTTTATATCGTCGAGGAATTTCTGCGCCTCTGTGCGAATCACTTCGATTGAGTGACCTGACTTGATAAGCTCTGCGATTTTGTGAATTGTGAGCGCGGCTTCGGGACCGGTGGACTTAGAATCCAAAACGACGATGTTTTTGTCCGGATGATCCGCGAACACCATGTCGCGCGCGGCAAGAGCGCTGTTGTAGCTGCCGGAAAGATTTGATGAAATCGTTATTGCGACGGTATTGTCTGCTTTGGTGAATTCATCCTCCCAAGTCGCAGGAGAAGGACAAGCCGAACGACTCGCTTCCTTTGAATTTTCCATTGCGTTGAGCAATATGTTGATGTCCATATCTTCCGAGTCAACATAATCTTTGCCGTCTATATTAAATACAAACGGTACTGTGGCAAAGCCGGTTTCGGCACAGGAAATATCTGTGCTTCTGAGGTCGCAGGATGAATCTGCAACGATGTTCCATTTCATAGAATTTGTTCCTTTATAAAAATATTATACGCCGGACTTGATATAATCAATGTGCGACGAGCTGTTTTCGGCTCTTTTTTTCATTGCTTGTAAAATTGTGTCTCGGAGCTGTTCCGAGCGCTCGCGTTCCGTTCCTTCCGTAGGCGCGAAAAAAGGACCGTCAAGAAAAATCGTTGCCCTCGGTTTGGAACCGAAACGGCGTTCGGAGTATGTTACGGTCAACGCATACGATGGAGCATTTGATTTTATCGGATAGACGAAGGAGGATTTCGGAAAATCTCGGATGAACGAACAATATTTCCAAACGTGAGCTTCCGGAAAAATGACAATCGGGTGACCTTCGGACACGCGCGTTTTCAATGCGTTGCCGAAGTCGGTCAGATCTTTGAGTCCGGACGGTGTCGGGATTGCGCCCAAATAGGGCAAAATCTTGCCTATGACGGGCAGAGCGTAGTTCGCCGGGCTGACAACAGTGAAAATTCGGCGAGGAAAAGCCGCGTATGCGGGAATGAACACGTCACCGACAGGTTGCGTGTGATTCCCGTATATAAACGCTCCTGATTTTATTTTGGTTGATTTTTTATAACTGACGTGAAGAAAAAACTTAAGATAAATCCACGAAAACGCGACTGCGGCTGAATACGTGATTGCGGAGAGAATTTTATAAGGCAAATCGTGCCTTACGCGGCGGTAGCCCTCCGGCAAACGCATTTCTTGATCACGTGTGAATTCAAAATCATCCGAATAAGAGTTGAAATATCGTGTTTGCTTATCTTTTTTCATTAAAAGGGTAATCTACAAGCCCTGCAATGTCGGACGGGTCAAACGTGTAGTCCAAAGGCTTACCGTAAATTTTTTCGTACGCCTCGCGTTTCAGTTCGTCGTCGCGCTGCTGCATTGCGGTGTATTTTTCTTTCAGAGTGCCGTCCTTAGGAGCTTCAATTATGTCAAGGACATGTAAAGTATATTTTACCTTATAAAACTCCTCTGTGTCAAGCTCCGGGAGGTCATTAATTTCAACAAAACACGAAATGACCGGAACGCCGAGAGCTACGGCATAGTAATATGCGCCGCCGAGGGATGGGCGCGGCTTGCGGTAATTGAACCACATTTCCGCTTCGGGGTAGATCAAAACGCATTCGCCTTTATCGAAAAGGTCGGACAGGCGATCCATAAACGGGCCGCGCTGATAATGTATGCTTTTCGAAATCGGGATGACATCCGCGTAGTTCATCAAGAAGCCGATAGGGCCGGTCATTGCGAAATTCGAAACCTGACTGACAATGTTAAGTCTTTTACCGAGTTTTTTTGTCAATGTACGGATGACGGTGTTTTCCGTGGGGCAGAAGTGATTGCTGGTGATGACTGCTCCGCCCGTAAGACCGTTCAGCTTTTCGATACCGACGATTTTTGTGTCTTTGTTAATGATTTTTGCAGCTTTATCCGCAATTTTTCTTGCGATGGCGGCGTTTATTTTGTATTCTATGCTGTCGAGCCTTGAAAGGTAACGGGCAGTTATAGCGCGCTCTTGATCGGAGGTGAGTATGGGGTCTCCGATTTCAACTTTTACATGGAAATTTCCCGCTTCCGTCGCCGAGCGAATGTTCTCTATAACAATATCCCTGTTTTTGCCGAGAATCATAAAGCTATTTTGACTCCGTTTTCTGCCGAGGATTTGAAAGTGTGAGTGGACTTGGATATTTCATAGCCGCGACGAATTAAAAGCTCCAGGCAAGCCTTGTCGGACTCTTTCTTTTCGTCGGTATATTCGTTTTTGTGTTTTTTGATTTCCTTTATAAATCCGGAATCATCCGCATATTTCCAGAAATAATCCGCATATTGGATGTTGTCGTAGCACCACGGCTTTGAGAACAGATTGTAGTGGATCAGCTTCGGGGACGGATCTTCGGGCAGATTATCATTGGGCATTGTATCCCATGCGTCCGGTAAATGAACTATTCGATTTTTGGCGATTGCGTTTATATAATCCTGGTCGGGGGCAATACAATCGAAAGCCTCGGTTGTGAGAAGGTGAAGGAAATGATCCTTAAATCCGAGTTCGCGAAGCTTTTTGGCGTTCATAAGCAGCACGCCGGAATTTACGTATTTATATCTGTTTACGCCGATTGCGTTTTCCATATAAGCCGCAAGTTCGGGCACGTCAGATACAGATTTATCAGCACAAGCTCCGAAAAGGTTATCTCCGAGCTCGATGTCGTAAAGCTCCGCGATGTCTGCATTGAGAACGATGTCACTGTCGATGTATACGCATTTGTCGATGTCGGGGAACATTTCGGGGATGAAGAGACGGAAATATATCGTCAGCGTGAAGTAATCGCAACGGAGACGGTTGGACATTTTATCCGTGATCGCTTCAAGACCCGTCGTCATGGGGATGAAGCCGATCTCGACGTTTTCCTTTGCGAGCGTGAGAATATTCGCCATGCTTTCGGGCGAAATATCTTCGTGAAGTACCGTGATTGCGTATTCACGGTCGGGTGATGCGTTTTTCACAAGGGAATTTACGGCGGTTGCCAAAAACGGTGCATAAGATTCGTCTGCGGTGAAGAAAACCTGTACTTTGTTATTCATTTCAGTGAACTCCTTTGATATTTTTGCAGCAGCAATTCGGATTTTTCGAGAATGTCGTCAAATTCGTATATTTTTAATGTCTTGTGTAGCTTTTCGACTTCCCACGGCTTTACTTTGACTGCGTGGAACACGGGAAACAGCGCAAAATGCGTCGTGAAATGACGGAAAATCGTGTTGTTTTTCATTCTGCGTTGCTCGTTGTACTTCCTTTCGGCGAAGCCTTTGGCGACGGCGAGCTTATTTAGCGCGGACTGATCGGGCATGAACATTTTCTTCGTACGACACATTTCTCTCGCACGGCGGAAAAGCTTTGTTTTGCGAATCATTTGCATGTTGAGAAGCAAAACGCCCGAATTCAGATAGTCGTGCTTGAACGGAGCTCGGCCGAAGAACCATCGACCATAATGATCAAGCACGCCGATAAGCTCATATTCGCTTATGTCGCGGTTGTAAAAGTCCGAAAAATCTCCCCGGCACATAACGTCTGTGTCAAGATAGAGAATCTTGTCGGGCAGCTCTTTTACGTCGTCCGCGAAAAGTCTGAGCATGCAGGGTGGGGTAAACGAGGTTGACATATTCGCTTCCGGGATTTCGTTTTCGAAAGCGGCTGTCAAGTCAAAAAGCGTAACGGAGCTTGATGGATTTTTCTCTTTGACGATTGAGTCAAGCATTTCGGCGAAGCTGTTAGACAGCGGCATATAATGCTTTTCTTCGGTTTTGCAGTCAAGAGTAAGGATATAAAAATGAAGCGGCGATGAAACGTGCTTTAGTATGGACAGAGTTGACAAAAGGACTCCGCTTTCGATGCCGCTGTCGCCGCAAAACATAATGTTCATAAAGTTATATTCTCCGTGTGAAAGCTGCGATGCGATTGTAATTATACAGCTTTGCTCAAAAATTGCAACCTACCGTGAGCTTTCTCGTGTATACAGATCGGATTCTACCGGTAGAGACGAACAGTAGGCTTCTCTACTCGCAGTAGAAAAGCCTGAAAAAGATAGTTATTGCTCGATTTTTCGAGTGCTGTTTTCGGCTGCGGAACGCAAAAACGAGAGGATGAGCGTCACTCCGAGAAGCACGCAACCGATGCCGATTCCGTATATCAAGATTGTCGGAAGAAGTTCGGGAACGGCGATTATAGCGCAACCGATTGCCACAAGAACGATTGATGCGGCTATTGAAATCGCAAGAATAAATTCGGATATTTTTTTCACGAATGCTTTCATTGAGGGTTCTCCTTTTTATTAAAAAACGTTTTATGCAAACGCCGTTATTATTTTATACAAATGCCTGTGCTCTCTTTGAATTAAGTGAATTTTGGGGAGAGTGGCGCGATATTTCCGGCGTTTTCAAGCAGACGACAAACGCATGACTTCATGTGAGCGATGTCTGCGTCCGAAAGTCCGCGAGTAATGTTTTCGACGAAATTTGCCTGATATTCGCGGCCGCGTTCGATTATTTTTGTTGCTTTCGGCGTGCAGGTAAGCTTAATTTGACGTCTGTCGCCGGATACGGCTTTGCGTTCGAGATATCCGTCATGCACGAGTTTCGCGACGTGAAGCGACACAAGGTTTGCTTTTATCGCTCGAAGGCGAACGATGTCTTTGGCGGTTGGAGTGTCGGGGTTGTTTGCGAGAAAGAGCAAAATCGCCAGCGAGGTTTGCGGTATGTCAAATTCACGACACGCTGCTTTCATATATTCATCGTAATCCTCAAGTAAATTTCGTATGAGGTAAAGAAAATTTCTGTTTTGCATTTTAATTCCCCTAAAAGCAAATTTGAACAGTTCAAATTTGAACTGTTCAAATTATAACATTATTTTTGATGTGAGTCAATGGATTGTGAGTGTAGGTAATGTGAAAGTTTTGTGATTAAATCGCATGATCGACAACGGTATCCTCGCCGGACCAAATACGTTCGGAGGTGTATTTTTCATCCGGAGCGGACCAGAACGGATGCGATTCGGGATGTCCGAGCGGCAGGAACACGGCGCAGCAGAGATATAGGCTTCCCGTTGAGATGTAATGCTCACTCATGCGCGGCTGATGACCGTAAACTCCGATATTAAGCCAGCCGTCGCTGTCGAAAACGTTCGGCGCGGACATAACTCGCTTGATGACAGCGGTGAGTGCGCAACGAACGGACGCAGGAGAGAGCTTTTCTTCGAGATAGTTGCCGAGCGCGGCTGCGGAAAGCGCATGGAACGCGCCGTATCTGTACGCGACGGATCTGCCGACGACGGGGTACGTTCCGTCCGGCGCGATCAGCATTTCAAGCACAGATGCATAGCGCGACGCACGCTTGATTACGGAGGATTTCATCTGTTGCCAATCGCTCTCCTCGTCACCGACTGCATTTATTATGTCTACGAGCATCGGCTGAATTACAAAGCTGTTGTAATAATCTACGTGGAGATCGTTTCCGTCACCGTAAACGGAGTCGCCTTTGTACCACTGCATATGCTGGCGCAAAGCGTAGTCGATACGCATTCTGTCCCAGTCGGGCTCTCCGGCGAAGCGCAAGAAGCATTCGGTCATCGCGGAAAAGAGCAGCCAATTGCAAGCATATGGCTTGCGTGAACGCGTGGACTTCATTTTTGTGATGAGATTTTGCTTTGTTTGGGGGTCGAGCTTTCCGTAAAGTTCTGTCGGCGCACGCAAAATAGCCTCCGCAAGAAATGCTGCATCGACGACAGCTTGGTGACCGTATTCGAAATTGAGTTCATCGGGGGAGCCGGGCGTAACGGCATAAGTCATAGCCTTGCGTGCCAGCTCGCAGAATTCAAGCCTGAGCGCTTCTTCCGCTGAATTCTCCGCTTTATGTTCGAGCCACGGTGCGATGCCGACTAAGGTACGTGAATACGCTTCAAGATATGTGGAATCGAGCTTTGATTTTTGCTCACGTTTCGGGGAAACGTTCATTGTTTCAAGCAACTTGCCCTCCGCAAGTGATGCCAAAACGGGGCGCGCAACGCTTACCATTGTGTCAAGCCAATATTTACGAGTATTCATACGGTTGTCCTTTGCATTTGAAATGTTATAATTCCAAATGAAGCTGTGCCGAACGGCACAGCTTCATTTTCGGTGTTATTTAAGAAAGAGTTACGATAGAGTCGAACATATCTGCGTTTTCGCGAAGCTTTGTGTCGTTACCGATCGTGCAGGCATAGCCCTGAGCGAGAACGGCGTCGATCATATCGGCCTGAGCCTTGAGATCTTCAAGCGTTACGTCAAGTGCTTCGTTACGTTCGCGCTGAACGTCGTCGAAGGTGCGTCCGGAAATGTACGCCTTGAAGGATGCGCCCGCTTTCTGCTTTGCAGATCTGGGATAATCGAGACCTGAGAACGTACCGATTATAACTTTGGTAAGCTCGGCTTCGTTAAGGTCTAATGCGCGAACGAAATCGCCGGTCTTAAGGTATACGCTGTCGGTCTGACGGAGCTGAGGGTCGCGGAAGGAGGTGAAGCTGACTTGTCCGTAAGGATCGAACGAGCATCCCTGACCGTAAGCGCCGCCCTTTACGCGGATCTCCTGATAGAGATAGTCGATGGAAAGGCAGGTGCGGAGAACGGCAAGAGCGCCGGAGTATTCGTATCCTGCAGCCTTCATATCGCCTGCGCGTGTTACGTACTGAACCTGGATGGGCATTGCGAAGCCTTCGTTCTTTTTTACGGGGGTAACTTCGGCGGAACCCGAAACTTTTTCACCGGTATGGAGCGCGCTTACGAACGAACCGAGCGAATCTTCAAGCTGAGCGTAGCCTGTCTCGTCGGCGGCAACGCTGACGGTGAGATTTTCCGCACGGAAGATGTAAGTGATAACATCGGAGAGGTTCTTGATAATCGTATCGGCTGTTGTGTCGTAATCGGACATAACAGTTTTGATTGCGAGATAGTTTTCGATACCCTGCGCAAGCTCGGAAACCAAAGCTGTTTTCGAGAAATAGGATGCGGCGCGAAGAACGGCGTATGAGTTACCGTTGCCGGAGATCGACGTGAGTTTACCTGACTGACGCTCGCTGATAATGTCACGCAGGCGTTTTTTGTCGGAAAGCTTGGAGGTGGTAACGATCTCTTTGCAAAGCTCCAGCGCGTAGCTAACCTTTTCGGACAGTGCGGAGAATGTAACATTGCCTGAAATCTTGTAGTCATCATCATTTTTCGTACGAGTTACGCCGAAATAGTATCCGAGACCACCGGTGTTGATGCCGACATCGTTGGAAAGCTCGAAATAGGAGTGCTTTTCGGTGTCAACATTGCCGAGTACGGACGAGAGCAGATCCGCATAGGGGATGAGCTCGGTGGGGAGTCCCTTTGCGTCGAAATAAAGTGTGACGTAGGCGATTCCGTTAGCACCGACATCGTGGAACATTACCGGCACATTGCCGATCTTGCGCTCGATGTTGCTGAATTCGGGAGCCTCGCGCTTAATATCCGTGCGCTTGAGAGAGGGGATGCAGTTGAGTTCTTCCTCTGTGGGCGGCGCGGACTGATATGCACGAAGATTCTTTGTGGCTTCAACAATTTTGTTGATTTCTTCGTCGGAAAGAGAAGCCTTGTAAGCTGCGAGTTTTTCTTTGAGTGCCTTGTTCTGACGGTCGAGCAAGCCCTTTTCGGGGTGCAGAGCGTAGTGCAGAACGTGCTTGGAATCAACGAGATATGTCTTTATGAGATTTTCGAAATAGCCGGTGTTGATCTGCTCCTTGAGGAACGCGTAAACTTCGTTATTCTTGAGGCTGTCGAAGGGAGCGTTGTCGTCATAGAGCCAGGTTGAATAGGAGTTGAGGATGTAGTTCAAGCCCTTGGGCCAACCGAAGCTGGCTTCACGCCACTTGAATTCCGCGGAGCTGATAGCGGAAAGGAGAGAATCCTTGTTTATGCCGTTTTCGACTTGCTCGCGAAGCACTTTGTCAACGATTGCGAAAAATTTGTCCTTGTCCTCCGCCTTTGCTTCCTTTGCGATGACGGAAAACTGCGGCTGAATCATATGATCGCCGTAGCCGCCGTAAACATCGTTACCGATGCCGGCGTCAAGGAGAGCCTGCTTAAGAGGAGCGCCGGGCGCGTAAAGGAGAGCGTCCGCGATAGCCTCCCAAGCTGCCGATTCAACAGCGGAAACTCCGCCGCAAAGGGATGCATATGCAAAGTAAGATTTGCCTTCGGTTTCGTCCTCGGCGCCGACGGAATAGGAGCCGGATTCTTCGCGAATGCCGTTCCATTCTTTCTGGAGCTCGATGTGAGAGTCAAGCTCGATCACATCATAGTCGGAAAGATAATTTTCGTCGAGCCAAGCGAGTCTTTCTTCTACGTCGATGTCGCCGTAAATGCAGATGTAGGAGTTTACGGGATGATAGTAACGACTGTGGAAATTCAGGAAGTTTTCGTAGGTGAGTTCGGGAATGTGATCGGGATCTCCGCCGGAGTTAACGCCGTAGGTCGTGTCTGGGTAGAGGAGTTGCTGTACGTTTTCGTAAACGATGGAATCGGGTGAGGAAAGAGCGCCCTTCATTTCGTTATAAACAACGCCGTTTATGATAAGATCATCTTCGGGAGAGTTCATTTCATAATGCCAACCCTCCTGCATGAAGATTTCGGGGCGTTTGTAAATGAGCGGATGGAAAACGGAATCAAGATAAACATGCATCAGATTTTTGAAATCCGTGTCATTGCAGCTTGCAACGGGGTAGATTGTCTTGTCCGGATAGGTCATTGCGTTCAGGAAGGTGTTCAACGATCCCTTGACGAGAGACATAAAGGGATCTCGTGAGGGAAAGTGCTCAGAGCCGTTGAGCACGGAATGTTCGATGATATGGGGAACGCCGGTACTGTCGAAAGGAGTGGTGCGGAAACCTGCACAGAAAACCTTATTTTCGTCGTCGTTAGAGAAAACGCAAACGCGCGCTCCGCTCTTTTTGTGACGGAAAAACATACCGCAACTCTTTATATCGGGAAGATATTCTTCTTTAACGAGCTCATACGCCGGATTCATTACGATCTCGGCTGAACTTTTTACGTTTTTTGCCATTATGTAATCTCCTTTTACTTTGTGAGTTTTTTTCAGTATAGCACAGTAAAATAATATCTTCAAGAGAAATTTTAATAAAATCCGATTTATAAATGAAGAAAAATAAAACCGCGAGACTCACGGATTGCGCTTTTGTGAGCTTTCGCGGTTTTTCTTTTTCTGCGTGATTAAATTTTATAAAATTCTTTGTACCATTCCGCGAAGCGGCGCAGACCATCGCGCAGCGATGTGTGAGGTTTGAATC
>CAYWAD010000038.1:0-13354 GCA_964456045.1 uncultured Lachnospiraceae bacterium | reverse complement strand
GCAACGCATAACGAGTGATATTGGAGGAACCGATAATTACCTCATAGCAATCGTCGAACTCGAAAAGGTATCCCTTTGAGTGATAACCAAGGGTGGAATAGTGGTTATCATGGAAGCACTCGTAATCAAGATGACACTCAAAATTGCTATGTTTGCACTGAAGTGCAAAGAAGCTCTTTATCGACTCAATGTCAGTAAAGTTCTGATATGTAGAGGTAATAATACGCCCCTGCGCGCCACGTTCAACCGCTGCCTCGATATCCTTGAACAGCAGAACAAGACCAGCTTTTTTGATAAAGCTGACCGAAAACGCAAACGATTTGCATCTGCGCAGGTTGTCTTTTATTTTATCGAGGAATGTTACCTCGGTGTAGTTGGTTAAAAATTGATTTGGCATTTATTTATACCTCTACGAAAGCAAATCTTTAGGACTTATAATACTTAACTATGTACTCCAAAACAGCAAGCAACAACTTCTTTGCTTTTTCTTCATATCCACTAACTAATATTTTCTCTTTAACACGCTTTACGTAATTATACAGCGTTGTATTGCTGTCAAACAGAAGGAAATTTGTATAGCTTTTTGAAACCTTGCACAGCAAGGGATTTAAATGTTTATCAATCAAATTTACAATTGATTGAGCTGCTTCTTCTGTAAGCTGATGATTTTCTTTAAGATAGACAATAAAGTCTTTTTTGCTTCGGTTCAGAATGTATTCTTTTACATTTTCCGGCTCCGCTCCTGATGGTCTGTGGATAAGAAACCTAACGGTAGCTCTATCAACTTCGAAGTAATCGAGAAGATCTTGGAGAAACCAACACGAATGAAGTGCTGTATGATTCACATTAATGAACAATTCCTCTGTGAGAACTTTATAATTTGTCTTTTTCTCTCGCGAGTACATGACTTGCCTTGTCCATTGACATCTAAAGTCTGTTATGTTATCCATGTATTCAGGAAATCTTTCCAGGAGAAACAGCGACACTTTTCTGAGCAACTCTCCCCAAGATGTTTCTTCTATAACAGTATCAAACAATTGGAGCTGATAAGGAGTGGTATTCTCTAACGTGTAATCTCTGACGGACAAATCTTCAATATAGTACCTGCGTTTACCCTCGAAGACTACATTTTCGAAGACTTCTGCTTTCTTGGCATTTACGGCTTCTATAAGAAGGTATTTCATCATCTCTTCTTCTAAAAGAGCAAGAGATTCGCTTCTATCTTCGAACTCACCGTACGTTGACATATTACACTCCTTTTTCTAACTCTGTTAAATGTTTATAGAACTTGCTTCCGCTATATTTGAATTCCGAATACAGCATTTTTGTTCCGCGATCAATGTGTGCTTTAAGATACTTCGGAAAATATTCTTCGTCGCTTAAAGCTCTACCGGTATGACTTATAATTAATGCTTTAAACAGGTCATCATACTCCGCCGTAATCGTTTGTCTGTTTAGCTCCAAACCTTCATTATTCGTTCTGAAATCTTCAGGCTGTAACGCAGAATGATCTCTTAAAGAAAGCGCAACTGCAAGTTTGCAAAGCGCAAAAGGTTGCAAGCGAATGCTAGCTCCCATTTCTTCGAATACTTTCATTGTTTCCTTTGATGTTTTTAATTTAAATACCATATCATTCTCCAAAATACTTATTAGCAACAACCCGAGTTGTTCCGTAATTGCTAATTTCCAAAACATATTTGTCAGAAATTCTAGAGTCTATTCTCTGCCTATATTCACCAACAATTTCTTCATCCGTGGACAAAATGAACATCTGATTCTTTATTTCACAGAAGAACTGATCCACGATGTTTTGTCTATGGTTAGAGTCAATTCTAGCAAACGGAGTGTCGATAAAGAATGGAATATCTTTGTGGCTTGTCTTTAAGAGCGCAAGGTATATAGACATAATATATACCTGTCTTTCACCTTGGGAGAAAGGAACTTTAATCGGAGACGGAAGCATAACAGATTTGACCTCGCCACACTCAAGTTTGTTCATTTCAAGAGCATACTTGACACCGTCAAAAAGTCCTAAAAACTCTTTGTTAGCGGTTCTATAGTTATCAAGCTGAGTCCTATTGATGCGTACAAACTTATATGGAATGATGTTTATATTTCTATCGATGACAATACCATCAATAAAATTATCTTTGTTGATAATAGCGTTAAAACATCTCACAAACTCGTCCTGAAGCAGTCTTCCCTGTCTCAAAACAAGCTTTTCTTCCAACATTGTATATGCTGCCGCACCTCTCGCAGACAAATTGTTTATGGATTTGTTCTTCAAACCTGCTTCGTAATTTTCCTTTGCTTTTGCAAATTCTTTTTCCGCTACTGAAACAACTTCTTTTTTACTTTCAGCTTCCTGTTTCTTACGCTCAAGCAAAACAAGCAGTTCTGATATTTCTTTTTCATAAGATTCTTTTTGCTCAAAGAATTCTTCGTATCCATCTATCGAACTTGCTGCTAATTTGTCACGCAGTTTTTTTGTACTACTCAATGAGTTGTTCAATTTGGATAACACTCTTCTAACCTGAGTTTTATCGAAATCAAGCTTCTCATATATTTGAGCCATAATTCTGCTCATTTGTGATGCAGAGAAATCAAATTTTGGCTCTTCAGCATCCTCTCTCAACAATGAGGTCAAGAACTCCACCAGATCATTGGAGGTAATTTGAGATATGGATTGTTGATCCAAAAATTTCGAGATAGAACTACCAACATCGGGAGCACTTAAAGTATCAACAAGCAAGCTATTTTTCTGCTGTTCTTGCTCTTCGATCAACTCATTCGCAAGTACTCTGAGATTATTCTCCATTATTACGAATGGCAAGTAATGATTGGCCACCTCTCTCAACCAACGGTTCATTGAATCTCTATCGTTCTCTTCTTTAGCCAGTTGAGCATTAATCTCTTTCCATTCAACCAAACCAACTCCACCCTCTTTAGAATAGGTGGTTTGAAGTGATTGAATTTTGATTTGCAAAAACTCTATTTTTTCCTCTATTTCTTTGATATCCTGCAACACTTTATCGTATTGTTCTTGCGATATCTCAAGATGTTTTTTTGCTAAATCAAATGCTTCTTTTCCGCTAGCTTTTGATTCTCCCTTCTTCACGTGTCTTGAAAAATTATCTATCATGATAGATAACGTATCCAAGCCATAGAGCTTCAAGAAGGCATTTCTGAAGTTTTTACCGCCATCACTTCCAAGGAAAAATTCGGCTATTGATTCTCCATCGAAGAAGTAGAAATTGAACATATCAGGAGGAATAATTGACAACAGATAGTTTATAAAATCATCCTCTTCAGTTCCTATAATTACTTCCCCATTCTTCCTAACATTGAAGAATTCAGTAAGCGCCATTTTTACCTTCATCCATTCTCTATGGAGAACATATGAATTAGTTTGCTTTCCGTCATCGAACACAAGCTCAATTTCAACATATGCCTTTGCTGTACTATCATAGAGCTTGTCTACATTAACAAGACTGTTAATTATAGAATAGTATTCTTTGCCTGGTGCATCGTAGCCCCAGACTTTGCAACCATATAAACATGTTTTAATCGATTTAAAGAACGTAGTTTTTCCAGCTCCATTTTTTCCACCAATCAAAACAATGTTTCTGTTCTTCGACACCGTGAAATCAAAGGTGTTTTCTTCAACATACGGGCCGATATTGAATAATGTAATTCTCTTAATCTTCATCGTTCAGCCCTTCCTTTATTGTTTCATGGTGTATCCATTCCTGGTTCAACAGCTTATCAAACTCTTTTTTCAATTTAGTTGATTTTGCGATGTATTTGTTTGAATTAATCATAACAATCAGCTTTGTAACCAATTCAAAAGGTATATCTGATTTTTCTGCTGTTTCTCTTATCTCGTCGATGATGCCCAGGTCATATAACGGTTCTTTATACTCATCCCAAGGAAGCCTTTCTCCATAAACCTCATAATAAATATCAACGAGCCTTCTTCTGGTCAGATCACCCTCCAAATCCCACAAAGTATCGATTGTTTTTAATTCTTCATTCGTAATCAATTCAAAACCAGTGTCTCGTTGCAAAACAAGCAATCTCTTCAAAATTTCATGTCTTGCTGAAAGTTTGAATGGGCCAAATCCGTATTCGCCATTCGATTTTTGATAAACTTTTCCGTTTCTTCTCTTATTATCTCTGAATTCGGGATCTTGGCGAATGCTTACAAGCCAATCTCTGAAATCACGAAGAGGAATCAACTCTTTAGATCCATTATCAATAAATTTCTGCAAAGATTTATCGACTTTAACTATGGTACAGCACCAGCATCCAAAACGAGAATTTCCCGTGATCGGTATTTTATCTTTATCAACCTGACCTATCACACTTTGCTCTTCACCAAGATCTTCACCCTGATACAAGCTGAAAAGATATTTCATGTCTACGCCCCAGGTAGAAACGCCATCATCCTTCAAAAGGTACTCCCATACAAGTTCATTTTTGATCTCTGTCAAAGGATTGTAGACATGAGCTTTAGGAATATCAGTATGGCGTGTTAAAATTTTACCTTCGATTTCACGGGCAGTTATACTTCTTTTTCTAGTGCTACTTTCAGCCTTGCGAACTCCGAGCAACAGAATTACTTCTCCATGCTGCTCAATAATAGAGTTAGTATATCTGTTCATGGGTAAAATTTTCAATCTTTCCGTACACCAACGGAAACCGGGAGGTTCCGGAGTTGGATATCCTAATCCAATTACTAAGCTCCAGTATGATTGAACAACTTCCGGATAAATAATATCTGCCTGTATGTTTGCATTAATCTTCTTAGAGAATTCATTTATCTTATTTGAAGAAGAGTGCATATATTTCTTTACGATAGGATTTTCCACGCCGGTATCGGATGTTACTATAAAAATATGTTTTGTTCTTTCTTTTGCAGGTAATCTCATAACTGTTTCAATGACAAGAGATACCAACAGCGTAGAATCCTTACCACCACTATATCCAATTAACCAAGGTCTATTATCGTGTTTATAGACATAGGTCATTTCTTCAATTATATCTTCAAATACTTGAAATTTATTATCTTGCGTCATTTTCTTTCACCAATTCTTCTTTTGACAATTCAATACCTAACTTCAATTTTATCAAATTACAAATACGAATTATGCCTTCTTCTTTTCCTATTATTTTTCCTTCTTTGAATACACGGCTTTCCCATTCCGAGTTGCTTCTAAGCCAATCTATTTTACCAAGACCTTCTAGTAAAGCCATATCCGATTGATGATTGTAAAAATAGTGACCCAATCGTCCGAAAGCATTTATCACTACGGACAAAGTAAGTATATATTCTTCTTTCAGAGTTGTTTTATATAATTTTTTTGTTTCTAACATGTTCCATTCGGGGATGTATGTAAAAACAGCTTTCCAATACTCAAGCAAAAACGTTCTATCCTCTTCGCTAACATCAGATGCATCTTTAATTATTCTTTGATTTGCTCTGAGGAAATTCGCCAACGTAAAAAGCTTGGAAGAGTACTTTGCAAGAGAGTCTCTTTCTTTATCGATATATTTGTCAAGGAACGAGATTTCTTTAACTACCGCCTTCACAGCATTTGAGAGATCATCACGATCATCATACAAAGTAGATAGTGATTTGGAAGGCTTTACTGCGTGCTTATTCAAATCCGCAAACATTTGCTGACTTCTCTTCAATCCTTCGTCTTTAAAGAATACAATTGCAATAGTTTCCTTTGCCAACTCCGGGCACTCTTTTAATGCCATTTCAATCGCCGCTTTTCGATGCTGACCGTCATTAATCAAGAACGTTGCATTCATATCTACACTCAACACGCCCAAATTGCTATCAAGCTCGGATTCACGGAACTCAAACGCTCCATCAATTGACGCAGATAATGCAGAAAATACATATGTAGATCTATTTCCAAGAATATAGTCCTTAATCTCAGGAATTCTTGCTTCGTTTATGCTTCTTTGTGCTCGATATTCCGGCAAAAGATACTCTTCTTCGTTGTTGAACAGTTTAGTAAGAAGACCCAACGGAACCATAGCAATATAATAGTCTCTCTCCGCTTGAATACCTTTAACAGCTGAAAAATTGTAATTAAAAGACATAACCCACCTCAAAACAAAAATGGCATACGTACGTATATACGTAAGTATACCATTTTTTATTCGTTTTGTCAATATAATTCGACAAATTTATAGGTCTTCAAGCTGCTCTAAAGTAATGTTTTTAAGTATCTCATCATAACGAGATTCCGCTAGCGATTCGAAATACTTATAAAGCTCAGAAACAACAACCAACGGTGACTTCGAACCGATATTCTCATAAATTTGAGTCAAGCCATAGTTCGCAAATCCTGTCAAAAAGTTTGCTGCTGTAATTTGCTTAACATTGTAATCCGGATTGAACGCTAACTTCAATCGTTCGTCCATATCGAGTTTGATGGTCTGAGAATTTATCAATGCATTTTGAAGCATAAAATCGAGCAAGTCTCGGATATCACTGTTCTCGCGGTGTGTATTACGGCCAATCGTTTTGGGAGAAGACAGAGGTTCCTCGATTTCTACAATTACTTTATCTTCTTTGATACCAATTGCACATGCCAAAACATAAATGTCAACTAATCTATTAAAGATTCCTAGCTCTCTGTTGTTGCACAACTCGTTATCTGCCTGTTCCCACAAAGGATGGCTCAAATTCAAATCAGAATTTAATATCACTTATATCACCTCTTTCCAGAACAGCTTTTTCTTGAGATTCATTTTTAATGACATAGAAGTCATACAAGTCTGTTTCTCCAAGCAAACGTCTGATCTTATTCAGATCAAGCGTCAACAATATCGTCTGCTTCGAAACAGTGGGCAACGTTTTAAACAAATGCTCTGACTGTTCGTTTCCTGTAAATGCAAAAGGCGCATCTATAATAATCGGATTCTCGTTGTTCTCCATTTGACACTCCTGAAGCGCCTTTACGATACCGATAACGTAAGAATATACATCTACCGAAAGCTGGCCACCGGTAAGATATGTTGTTCTCAAAGAAAAATCATCGTTAACAAACTGAATCTTATCAGCATCCAACTCGACCTGCGTCGTCAACCTCTTGAATATTTCTCTTACACAAAGGTTTATGGTTGATCTTACTTGAGCTTCTCTAATACTCTTCTCTTCTTTGATAGTGCGCAAAATTTCTTCAAAGAAATGAATTTTTTCAAGATACAACGACGAAACACTTGAGTTTTTCATTGCTGCATTCAAGTGCTTGTTGGACAAATCATAGATTTGCTTCTTCTGAGCAATTTTACCTTCCAATCCTGCTTTTTCACGATTTAACTGCTCAATATCGCGCTTAATCTGTTCCAGTTCTTCAACAAGATCGCGTGCATCATCAAGGCGCTTGAGTTCATCCAGCTTTTCCCTGTTTTGATCTTCCAACCGACTTATTTCTTCTTCGCAAGCTGCGATTTGGCTGAGATAACGCTCATACTCCATCACCTGCATTTGAGAATTCTTAATGAAACGTTTTGCCTTGGCAACAAACTGTCCAAATTCGTATATGTATGATCCAGGAGGCATTACATCAATGATTCCGTTGATTCTAGCAATAGATTCATCATCGAGTTCCCTACCGCAAACACAAATATTTTTCGCAATAATCTCTTTTAACAAGTCTTTTTTGAGATTTTCAAAAACGTTTTGATAGTTCGAAGCCATTTCAACATTTTTGTTTCTCAAAACCGTACTTGAGCTACTCGCAATACTTGCTAAAAACAGATATGGATAGTTCTTATAAAACAGCGTTCCGATATTGTGCTGAATAGTGATAATTTTATCCTGATTCTCTTTGATAGCCTTAATGTTTGCTTTAATCAGTGCTTCAATATTACCTTTCGAAGCCGCAGCACCTAATGTCTTCAATATTTCGTCCCTGCGAGCATTCTTTTGCTCAATAATAGCAATCTTTTCTTTGCGTTCAGCCTTCATCGCCTCAATTATCTCATGAAGCTCTTGAATGGTTTCCTGCATTTCGGAAATAGGCATATTATTGACTATTTGAGTCATATTGGAAGTCATCATCGTTTGATACTGTCCTAAGACCGTACCACCTGAATTCTTATATCCGATGTGTTTGATAGCTTCTTCATACGCATCCAATCCGAACAAAGAATGAATCGCCTTTTTCAACTCCTTAGAGTCGAGGACGATATCTCTTGCACGCTCTCCATCCAAAAGGAAATATTTTGATAATCCCTTCGGGAGAATGGTATTGATCTGATTGGCAACATTACCAGTGAAAGGCTTGTAACCATTTCCATCGTGCTTGTCCACCAACAACGAATAATCAGATTTCTCCATTCTGGAATTCGCCATTCTTATGGACACAGACCAATGTTGAGCTTTATTGAGTCTATAAGACCAACCCAAATGTTCAAAATCAATCTGACCACTGACTTCTACAAATTTTCCAATATCGCACTCATTGTACGCGGCAATATTGAATATCGGTTTATCATCGTTTTTTCCGAAGTCGGGATCGCTATAAAACATCCATCTGAAGAATTGAAGAAGCGATGATTTGCCATATCCCGAATCACCATAAATCAAAGTGATTTTTCCGTTCGAGTTAAACGAAATAGAACTTTTTCCGTAATAACATCTGAAATTTGTTATTTCAATATTATTGATTACCACTCTTCTTCGCCTCCTCGTACTCTCTCATAATTTTGGCAACCATTTGCTTTTTATCATCTTGAGACAGATTGAGCAAATTTTCTTTTTCCAACTCCAATATGAAATTCTTGAAGTTTTCGATTGTTAATTCTCCGCTAAATTTCTTATCAATCATCCAAATCACCGCCATAAACGTAATCGTTTTTAAACTTAATGTCTTCGAGTGTCATATAATACGATCCGAGCAATTCTTCAAGCTGAGACATCAAAGCATCTTTATTCAAAGCTAATCTGCTATACTCATAAAATCTACGCAATTCGATCTCTGCAAAGTTTTTGTTTCCAATCGTAGGCAACACAATAACATCATAGATATGAGCAATCGATTTCCCTTTGTACTGTCTCAATATACGACCTCTACGCTGAACGAATTCTCTATAGTTATCGTTGCTAGAAAGTATCAAGGCACTTTTAATAGAAGGGATATTTATTCCTTCATCAAGACATCTGATAGCAACGAGATATTCAATGAATCCCTTATTGAAAGAATCAATCAGCCGCATTCTTTCATCGATGTTCTCGGAGGCAGTAAATTTCGCTGCTGTACCAGAACCAACAGAATCCAAGCATGCGTTATTAATCAATCCCATTACATATTCAAGATGCCTGATTTCTTGCTGCTCTGCTTTATGAATGTTTTGCTGGCGATTTCCTTCATAACAGAGCTTTCCATCACTACAATAAATGATAGTGTGATCTTTGTCCTCAATATGAGAAAAAATCTCTTTGATTCTTGAATGCTTCTCCTCTGCCATAGAGATTGATCTTAGACGCCCTCTATAGCCGATAGTGAATTTTTCATCATCGATTATTTGACCAGTTATCGGATCAACAGCAGAAAGCATCATTGTCTGATATTTCATAAATGTTTTTTCGTCATTCTCTGTTGCATTGACAAATATCGGATGATATTCGTAATTCACCAAATATTTACCAAGAGCTTTCTCAATCGGAAGATCCATTGCCTGACCACCAAACCATTGCAAAAGAGTTGTAGTCTTCTCTTCGTTTGTACCAAAAACAGGTGTGGCAGACAAGCCTAATTTATATTTGTATTTGCAATCAAGTTCATCAGAAATTCGATTCAAAAAGTTATGTGCTTCATCTACGATGAGTAGTTTTTTATAGCTTATTAAATCGTACAATCTTGCGAATCGTTCCAAGAAAAAGCTTTTTATCGTTGTAACAACAATTATAGGCTTATAAACTTTTTGAGACTGCAAATAACTTGCGTATATTTTGGTTTCAGCATCTTTTATCTCACCGTGTACAATATGTATATACGCGTTTGGATAAAACTCCTTAACATCCTCATACCATTGCGAAACAAGGTGCTTATACGGAACAGCAATAACTGTAAATACTTGTTCGTTTCTAATTAAATCGCCGATAGAATACAATGATGTAATTGTTTTGCCAGTACCGGTCGCCATAACGAAAAATCCTTTGAATCCATTGTTAATCCAATTGGTTCTGGCATCTTCCTGGTACGGCCTCATAACGTATTTGTTCGTCTCCCGTGCGTAGTCTCCGGTTTTATTAACTCGTTCAAGCAACTCATTTTCAAAGGCTTCCATGAAATCATACACCTGCAACTCGCAGTTGTCATCATTCCAAATGCTTTCAAATTCAGATGTCTCATCCTGAATTCTTCCTTCAAAATCGTTCCAGCTTTTATATACTCTAATCTTCTCGTAGTTATAATTGTAGCCAGAGCCAGTCTCATTGTTAGATCCTACGCATGCGACAATATTGCCATCAAAATCTTCTAATATCGCAAGCTTGTCGTGATATATGCCATTTTGCCGTAAAACAATTTTTACATCGATTATCTGCTCTTTTACAAGCAAATACAGCATTTTAGCATTTTCATCTGTAAGCTGTAAAAATGCATTTTTAACCTCAGAAAGAAACCTATCTTCGATAACTTCTCTGTCGCAATATCCAGCTTGAATAGCCACAATATCGTCATCAGATAACTGAGGTGATGTTGCAAGGTATATTTTACCGCCTTTCCTTGCCATTTCAAGTAGACCTTCGCCTATAAAATTCAAAGCAGACGAACTAAAATATCCTACACTACGTTTATACACCTTAGTGCAAGCAAGCAAAGGATTAAGAATCTCTGAAAAAGACTCTTCCCCTACGCTTTTATAGGATATTTCCAGTGGTATGTCCTTATATGTCATTTAGTTTCTCCTTATGAATTTATTCGGCATCTTGATTCCGAAACGCATTACGGAAACACTCCGTCAGTTTAGATAGCAATGCACCTTCAGCCTCTTTATCAAAATATGCATCGAGGAACACGCTATAAGCCATAGATATTCCGGTTTCATTTGCTGCAGGATCGTCTTTCAGTAACGCCAACGCCTGATACTCCGGCATCTGCTCTATTGCTTCAATCACTGCATGAACGTGATTAGGTAACGCTTCATGACGAGCTTCGAACCATTCGCGAATCATTTCTATTTTGCTTACAATATCATATTCGTGAAGCGATTCATTCAAATTCTTATCAATAATCAAGAAGTTTATAGCTCTCTTCTTTGTGGTAGAATATTTGCTCGACAAATAAATATGTTTATCTGTTTCTCCGCTCTTCCACACTATATGTCTGCGCTTATTATCCGGAATCAAGAAATGCTCTGGTGTGCAGTCTCCATTGTTAACATACATTTCGGAAAACCAAGTGTTATTGCTAACATAGAAATCACTAACCGAATATACAAAGCGAAGTTCCTCTTCTTTAGCAGTACCCGAAAGAGAAAAGCCTTCCACTTTAGCTGTTCTGAGTGCTTTTGTCGCTGCGACGATATCTCTTATAGATAATGATCGTAACGCGTTCAGCACGCTCTGGTCTACATCTTTTTTGGACTTTCTTCCTCCCATATAGACAAAGAGCGCGGCATAAATATAGAGGTTAACAATCGACTTACGGAAATCCAAGTGAGAAAAGTTGTTTTGCAAATCATTTGACAAAGTCATATGATTGACAAACTGCATAAACGGTAACTTTTGATATTGAGCCGCTTTACAGTCGATAATATAAGAGGACATCCTCTTCATAAATTCGTGGTCATTAGTGTTTCTATACTCATGGCTATTTCTGCAAAGATCCGAGAAACGATACGTAGTAGCATCGAGATTCTCCCTGAATGCTATTACATTTTGCCCGTAGGATATCATAGCATTCAAACATGCCATTGTGTCGTCCATATTTTTTCCTTCGAGATAGTGCCTATCATTCGGAGACAAGTTTTCCGGCATGTCTTTGTCGACGCATTCCAACATATACAAATATATATACTGACTGACATCCTTAAATCCGAAGTCCTGCTTAAAGCGCATACCGCATCGTTTAAGATCTGTCCACTTTGATTTCAACTCTTGGTGATACGCAATATCAAAATTCTCAAAGCAGTGTCCTTTGAAAATATCTTCAACTTCAAGCAGTTGAGATTTTTCATTGATATCCAAAAAGATCTGCTCAACCGGGCGTGTATTTCCATGCTGATTATTAATCATTACAAGAATTTCGCAATCAAGCAGTTGACGCTTAAACTCTCTCACCTTTTCTGGCAACTGTTCAGAAATAAAATCGAAGATCAAGCAATACGAAACACGGAAGGCTTCATCCTGAAAGTAAATATCATTGGCAGAATCAATTTGAATATCAAGGGCATTTCCATTTTGAACTATATATTCTCCAACAGAATCATTCTTCAATATATACTCACCATATGGAGCTATGTATGACATCAGACTTCTCTGTTCGAACTCGCTATCACGATAATAATTGTAAAGCGCAAGCAACGCCAAAAAACACGTGGTAATTCTCTGCTGACCATCCACGATTTCATAACAGTCTTGAGTCTCATCCAAAATAACAATTCCGAGAAATTTATCTCGCTGCTTGATATCATTAATCAAAACTTGAACCTTGTCGCGAGTCCACTTATACTCTCGCTGATATAAAGGAATAAGCAACTGCCTCTTAGAAGGATCAAAGTTGATTTCTTGATCCCTATCTCTATTATTAAGTTTAAAGAAATCCTGCAATTTTATAGTAAAAGATTTCATCGTTTTTCTCCTATAATATCTATCGCTTTTTCTTAATGCTCTTCAGGGATGAATTCCATAATATCTTCAACATTACATTCGAGCACTTTACATATCTTGCCAAGCGTATCAGTAGTTACATTTTCGCCTTTGCTCATTTTTGTTATGGTGTAACTGCTGACATCGGCAAGAACCGCAAGATCCTTTTTCTTCATATCTCTGTCGATAAGCATTTTCCATAATTTCTTATAACTAACGGCCATTTTGCACCTCTTAATACTCGCTTTTCGAGTTTATAGTTCTACATTTTAAATTATACCACGGATTTCTGAATAAATCAAGCAAAAATCGAGTTTTATCTAATTTTTTTGCAGCTATTCCAATCTCCTAATTACGCAACACGAGCCTTTTATCGATATTGGAACTGATATATCCGCTCAACTATATATGATTACTGCCGTGAGTGCTATTTCTTTGTTTACTGCATAGCAATTTTCGAGTTCTAATGAGTGCATTGACGCTGCCGAAAGGAAAATGCGACCATATCCATCA
>CAYWAD010000037.1:0-13520 GCA_964456045.1 uncultured Lachnospiraceae bacterium | reverse complement strand
AAAAAATTTCCTACGGCGGCATTATCCGCATCAGGTATAAGGGTCCGACGGGTTCTCCCGCCATCTCAGCCGCGTGCACGCAGCACCCCTAACTATGATGTTGTACGAGTATTATATTATGTATGAACGGTTTTGTCAAGAGGAATATGGGATTTTGCGATTTTTAATCCCCGTCCGGAGCCCACGCAATCGTTGTCATAAGAGCAAGCTCGGCGTGACTTGCGTCAAGTCTGCTGTACTGTACGACGATGGGCGTATCGGACTCAACGAGCAGAGCGTAAGGCGTGTCGAGAGGGATGCCCTCGCCACTTTCGGAGAGCAATTTGTCGAGCCTGATGTGATGCGTGCGACCTGCGCCGCAGTGCGACATAAAATTGTCGATCGGGTCTCTGTCCTCGAAGATGGCGGTCAAACGGATGACGGCATCGTTGGGGGAGGTATTGATCACGCAGACGGCCTCGTGCGAGATGAGTTCGTTTGCGGATTTTGAGCCGAGAAAAGCGTCGGGAATGAGCCAAGTCTTTTTGCCGTAGGTTTTCATTTCGTTCTCCTTATTTAATGTGCGTTATTTCATTGAGCGGATCATTCGGCAAAGCTCGTCCGGCGTGTTTGCAATGAAGTCCGCGCCGGCTTCTTTGAGAAGCTTTACTTCGCGGTATCCCCAGGCAACGCCGACGGAGCGCATACCGGCGGCTTTCGCCGTCTGCACATCGACTTCAGAGTCGCCGACGAATACGATCTCGTCCGGGGACATTTCCCATTCGTTTGCGATTGCGAGCGGCGCATCGGGAGACGGTTTGGTTTTGTATTTTCCGTGACCGATGACGGGGGAAAAGCTGTTTCCGAACGCTTCAAACGTGAGCTTTTTCGTAAATTCGTCGGGCTTGTTGGAAAGAACCGCCAATCTAAGCTCCGCCGCGAGCAGTTCGAGTACAAGCTCGTCTATGCCCTCGAAAGACACGGAAGAATCGGCGGCGTGAAGCGCATATTCTTCGGAATAGGTTACCATTGCGCGATCAATGTCACTTTCGGTGGCGCTGTCGGGGAGTGCGTGCGTTACCAAATATCGTGCGCCCTTGCCGAGACCGAGCCGCGTGTGCTCGTATTCGCGAAGCGGATAGCCTTCGCGTTCAAGCATCGCGTTTACGGACGAATGAATATCGGGAAGCGTGTGCATAAGCGTCCCGTCAAGATCAAAAATTACAGCCTTCGGAATCATACAGTATCTCCGTTTTATGTGAGTTTTGCTTTTTCATTTATGTTATGATTTTACCACATACATTAAAATTATTCAATAAAAATATCCGACACGATCGGGTGTGCCGGATATTTTTGACGATGTTTTAATCAATGTCGCGTTTTACTTCCGCGGGAGGAGTGTCGAGCGCCCACGGATCGCGGAAGAAGCGTCTCATGTACTTGAGCGCGGCTGCGAAATAGAAGCCGTCGCAGATTCTCTCGTCCATAACGAACTTCACGTCGATATAGGAATGCTCCGAAACCGTGCCGTCACGTCTGAGCTCGCATTCGCGGTGCTTGGTTCCGAACGCGCAGAAGACGGGGACGTTACCGAAGTTGTAAAGGTGATGGTATATCGACGGGATGCCGAGGCTTCCCATGGAGGTTACGTAAAACGAGCTGTGGAAAGGGCTGAGACGTGTGAGGGAGCGCGGCAAAAGACCCCAATAGTCGAGCGCATAAAGAAGGCTTACGGTGAAGCGCTTGAAAATGCCGGGAATGTAGTTGATCGCTCTCATCAAGCCGTCGAAGGAGCTGTCCATTTCGTCTCTGTAATCGTTGATTTTGTTGCAAAGCGCGTCGTAAATGTCGAGCGCGGTTGCGTCGGGACGGACGGTGAGCTTTATTGCGGTGTCGGGCGAATTGAGAAGCATTTCCTGCTTGACAACAAGGCTGATCTCCACCCAACCGTCACGAGTGTAAACTTTCTGACCGTTGACGAAACGGTTGATTCCGGGGTATTCCGCAACCGCACGCACGTAAGTCGCCATCATGAAATGCATAAAGCCGAATCCTTGATAACCCGCACGACGCTTTTCATTGATGTATTCGAGTACGCGGTCAACATTAAATTTTTCTTCAATGTGGTTTTGAGCGTCGGAGCGCTCGCGCATAAGATAGGGGACAAGCTGTGTCATTACGGCAAGCGTTCTGACGCGTCTGCCGTCTTTTCTGTCGCCCCAGCGACGTTTCTTGATCACATCGCAGACAGGTTCTTTTTTTGCCTCTTGCGATGCTTCGGGTATGTTTTCGTTTTCGATACCCGATGCTTTTTCTTCCTGATTCATTTCTTTCTCCGTTTCGGTTTGATTTGTGCTTAAAAACTGTTAACATTTTAACACAATTTATCCCGTTTTACAACGATTTGTGATAGAAAAAGCGAATTTTTCCGCCGCGAAATTCATGTCGAAAAGCGGTAACACAAAATCCCCCTATGGTTGATAGGGGGATTTTTATGCAGATATGTTTTATCAGTGTCTCTTTTTCTTAACGGAAAGCAGTGCAACCGCAAGAGCGATAACAACGGAAGAAACGCTTACGGAGGAGCCGCAGCCGGATTCTTCTGCGGGTTCTGTGTCCGCGCCGGTATCGGGCGTTGTGTCTTTGGGAGCTGTGATTACGGGAGTAACAAGTTCTGTGCTTACTTCGGAAGCGTTGGTGAAGTAGAAGTAAACGTAATCAACGGAACCGCTGAAGTATTCGCCTTCACTGCCTCTGCCGAGGTAGCCGCTTACGTTGCAAACTTCGCAAGGCTTGAGATCCGTTTCCACGCAGTGAACTGTCTTGCTTGCGATCGAGAGAGCTGCTTTACCGTCAACGAATGTGATTTCAACCTTTGTCCATTCGTTCGGTGTGAGTGCGGAATCGGAGGTGAGAGTTACTGTTTCATCGCCGTTTGTGATGACGAACGCTGCAACGCCGTCCTCGTTTTTGGGTGTGAAGTACATTTCACCGTCGCTTCCCGCGTAGTGGAAAAGCTTTTGAGCGTTGTCGCCGCCGTCCCAGCATACGTTGAGCGCGATCTGGAGATCGCTTGAATAAACGGAGGAGGCGTCAAGAATTATATAGGATGATTCGCCGTCGAAAGTGTAGACGCCGGTGACGTTATCGTCGCCAATGCTCCACTTGGCTCCGCGAACGAGTGCGTATGTCGAACTGTATTTTTCGTTTGCAATATAGCCCTTGTCGGCACTGAATTCATAGCCGAGATAGAGTCCTTCGGTGGACTTGAGTTTCTTTGAATAAGAGTTGTCGGCGAGTACGAGATAGCCTGCCGCGGTGCCCTTCTTGAGGGTAGCGCCGGAGTCGTCGTAGAGGTCACCGTCTGCAACGCCCTGACCGGTAAGCTTACCGCTTGCCAGCAACAAGCACAGACCCTTGGCAATACCATTGTCCTTGACTGTATAAGTGCCGCCGACGAAAGCGGATTCGATAACCTGAGCGTTACCCGAAATCGTTGCGTTTGCGGTAACGACTGCGTTGTCACCGACATGAGCGTTACCTGTTACCTTTGCGGAACCGGCAACAACTGCATAGCCGTCGATAACGGCGTTGTCCTTGACAACGGCAGAACCCTTGACAACAGCATAATCGTCGATAACGGCGTCGCCTTTAACGGTAGCGGTGCCGAGAACCTTAGCGTTCGGTCCGACATAAACAGAATCGGAAACCTTTGCTGTGGAGGCAACAAATCCGCCGCCGTTTTCGTGATAGCTACCCTTAACTCCGGTGCTGTCGATCACGCGGATCTGCGGAATTGCGCCGGTTATAACAGCTTCGTAGGGATAACGATTCTTTTCTTTGTATGCGATATCGGTAAACACATCGTAATTTTTGTATGTGTCAAGCTTGGGTGTAGCAGCTACCGTGAGGTAAGCTTCGTCAACGTCTTTGGCGGAAACTGTCATCGTTTCGCCGTCACCGAAAAGCTTGGAATATGTTGTTTCATCACCGGAAACGGTAACGATGCAGGCTTTCCAAGCCGCGCCGTTTACCTTTGCCGTACCGTTGAGTGTGACGGAGATCTCGTCGCCCGTGATCGAAAGGGGTGTTACAACATACGCCGCCTGCTGAGGTGCGCGTTCGCTCGGAACCGTATATGTGTTTTCAGCGCCGAGAACGGGTTCAAGAGTTGTGTAGAACTGTTGCCAGAAAAATTCGTCGTAGCTTACGGCGTTATTGATCTTCTTGAGGTAATATTCCTGACGTTCGAGATCGAGTGTTGCCATGTGTGCGGCGAAATAACCGAGAGTTTCGTCAAGATCCGCTTCCGCGAGTTCTTCGATCATATCATAGATAAGACCGGAAGGATCTCCGTTCTGAAGAAGCTTTGCCATGAAGTCGGAACCGTAGCCTTCGAGATTATCGGGGTTTTCGGTGAGATACTGGAATATCGGCCAAGCCTCATAATATGCGCGACCGTTTGTGGTTGTAAGGCTTGTAGAGCGCAAATACAAATATGAGAAATCGGTGGAATACCACTGACCGTCTGTGTAATATTCGCTGTACAAGTACTGTTCGCGGAACCAGTTGCCGACAGCCTCGTACCAAGAACCGAGGTAAGCGCCGCCTTCCCAAGAGTTATAACCCTGAGCGAACTGTGTGCAGTGACCGAACTCGTGAGGTGTTACCCAAGTGGTGTATCCGGGAGTAACGTCCATCGCTGCCTGATCGCACATGAGATAAGCATATCCCTGCGAGTCGATGCCGCCGTATGCCCAACCTTCTTCATATCCCTTTATACCGGTACCCATAATAACGACATTTACTTTGTAATGCGTAGTATGATCGCCGGTCTTTTTTGTGCAGAGCGAAGGAGGGGTCATACCGAGATCGTTCATATAAACGTCCCAGCAAGCTTCGAGGATCTTACAGTTTGCTTCAAGCCAGGATTCCGTAAGGGCGGAATTGTTTTTGTTGCCCCAAAGGATCTGGAAATGTTCGCTTTCGTAAGAATTATACTGTTCCGCTGAAACCGTATATGCGCCGTCTTTTACGGGACGAACCTTATACTCTATTTCGTCATCCGCGGCACTTACTGTGAGCGGAAGCACGGAAACGGTAAGCAAAGCCGCCAAAAACAAAGTGACAAGCTTTTTCAGAGTGTGTTTCATAATTTTTCTCCGTTTCAGATTTGTTTTATGCAGATTTTTGTTCATACACCACAATTTTAAGGATGCGGAAGCCAAAATCTGTTAACATTTTGATTATATCACTCTCACATTTACTTTGTCAACAGCGACAGAGACAGAATTATTATTATAATAGTTTTATAAATACAAATAAGCTGCAAAAAACATCGCTTTTTTGCAGCTTATCGGTTGTTATTCAATATAGATGACGACGATTTCGGGAGATGCCGAATCGGAATATTCCGAAAAGTACGCGTCAAATTCGCCTGCCAGCTCCTTGCAGCGATTCGTGATCTTGTCTTTTTGATTTACGTCTGCCAAAAGTATGCCGGCTTCCGTCTCGTCAAGCGAAAATTCATCGCGGAGAAGCTCGTATAAATGCTCCGCATCGTTTCCGCAAAGCTCAATGACAGCAATGCTTTCTTCGAAAGAGCCTAAAATTTCGTAAATGTCGTCGGGCAGATACGCATCGTTTATCGACGCGTTGCCTTCTTCGAAATCCATTGCGTCACCGCTCATATTGGGCGGTGCGGCGTCAAGACCGCAAAATTTCTCGCCGGAAAAAGCAATTCCGACCCCGACAAACAGCGCGACTGCGGCGGCAATCGCGGACAAACCGCCAACTAATCTGCGGCGACGGCGAAATTTTGCGTCTGCGGCAACGGCAAGCATAACGTCGGTTTTTATATCGCGTTCGGGTGACGGTGCGCAAGTTTCGACAGCGGAAAGAAGTTTTTTACATTCCCTGTATTCTGCTCGGCAGGAGGGGCATTCGTCAAGATGCTTTTTTAATTCGCCAAAATCATCGCTGTCTTCGTTTTCGATAAAATCAAATATCATCTCGCGAAAAGTTTCGCAGTTATCGCTCATTTTTGCGCACCTCCCCTCTCCTTGCTATCATTTTTATTGACGTGACGATCGCCGCTTTTGTTCCCGATTTCGTAAAAATCTTTCATTTTTTCGCGCAGTGCCGCCCTTGCACGCGAAAGCCGACTTTTGACCGTCCCGACGTCGATTCCGAGCGTCTCGGCGGCGTCAAGGTAGCTCATTTTGTTTATGACGCAAAGCACCAGCACCTCGCGCTGAGGTTCGGGAAGGCTTTCCACGGCGTGACGTACCGTTTCAAGTTCCTCCGTGTGCAGGGCTTCCTCCTCCGGCGTGCGGTCGCCGTCCACGAGGTCAAGCTCGTTTTCGTCGCCGTTTTCGTCCGTGACGGTAAGCGACATAACCTCGTCTCGCTTTCGCAAGAAGTCCGTTGCGGTGTTGTTCGCGATCGTGCATATAAACGCATTTACGCTGCCGCGCCCGGAAAAAAGCTTGGATTTTTTCCACAGCTTGATGAAAGTTTCTTGTGTTGCGTCTGCGGCTTCGTCGGCGTTTTTGAGCTTGAAATATATGAGCGCGTATACGAGCTTTTCGTATCTGTCGTACAGCTCCTCAAACGCGCGCTCATCAAGCTCGGACACCCTTGCGATAAGTTTGTCATCTGTCAGTTTTTTATAATCACGCATATTTTTTACCCGTTTATTCGTTCATCGGTAAAAGCTCGTATAAAATTTCGATCATTTCGGCGTGAGTTTCCGCACGCATTATCCTGTCTCGGAGCTGAGGTGCACCTTTCAAGCCCTTTATGTACCACGCAAGATGCTTTCGCGCTTCGAGCGTTCCGACGCGTTCACCTTTGTCTGAGATCAGCATTGATGTGTGCTTAACTGCGGTGTCGATCCGCTCCTTGATTGTCGGAGGAGTGTAGGCTTTCCCTGCGAGCGCATGGGAAATTTCGTCGAAAACAAAGGGATTTCCGAGTGCACCGCGCCCGACGGCAACTCCGTCGCAGCCCGTGTATTCAACCATACGAACGGCATCCGCCGCCGATACAATGTCGCCGTTTCCGACGACGGGGACGGATACAGCGGCTTTAACCGCTTTGATGATGTCATAATCTGCGCTCGGCGAATAAAATTGTTCTCTCGTTCTGCCGTGGATGCAGATCATGGCCGCTCCCGCGGCTTCGAGACGCTTGGCAAGCTCCGGCGCGTTTTTGCCCGTTGGCGCGTTTTCCCAACCGGCGCGCATTTTCACCGTGAGCGGTATTCCCGTCCCGTCCAGCGCGGCGACGCAAGCTTTGACAATGCGTTCGGCAAGGTCGGGATCTTTCATAAGCGCGCTTCCTTCGCCGTTTTTGACGATCTTCGCAACGGGGCAGCCCATGTTTATGTCGATAGCGGCAGGTCTGTTGTCCGTTTGGCAGCCGGGATACGACGCAAGCGCAAGCTCGCGCGCCGCGGATGCCATAATGTCCGGTTCGGAGCCGAAAATTTGTATCGCGAGCGGAGAGTCTCCGTCGTCGATGCGAGCTAAAAGTGCGGTTTTTTTGTCACGGAATGACATTGCTTTTGCCGACACCATCTCCGAAACGGCAAAATCAAGCCCGTAACGGCGGCAGATTACTCTCATGGCGTGATCCGTTGCGCCCGCCATCGGCGCAAGCATTATTCCGTTTTTGATTACGGTATTACCGATGATTATGTCCGACATATCCGCCTCCGAGTTTTTCTTTACGAAAGTATAACGGAAAAATATAAACAAATTGTGAACCAAACGAAGCTGCGGCGATTAAATAAAAAACAATTTTCGAATTATGATATACTTGTTGACTTTGACGAACAAATAACGTATAATTTTAATGTAAAATGTTTCGATTTTACGAAGCTGTTTTTCAAAAAATCACAAGGAGAAAACATTATGAAGAAATTTCTCGCAATTTTGCTTGCGTCTATAATGGTTCTGTCGATGTTTGTCGCTTGCTCCGATTCTTCGGACGATACACCGTCCGGCGGAAACAGCGGAAACGCAGATTCCGGCGCCGAGGACGAATCGGCAACTCCGCTTAACGTTCCGGATAAGAACTACGGCGACATGGAATTCCGCATTCTCGGTAAAGGCGATTCTCAGGCTCACTGGAAGAGTGTTGACCTTACCGCAGACGAAATCGATTCCGACCCGATCAGCCTTGCCGTATATTACAGAAACCTCGCGGTTGAAGAAAAATACGGTATCGTAGTTGTTGAATATGACGTAAACGACTATTTCAATCAGGCTGCGGAGGCTACGCTTTCCTGCTCCTCCGGCTCCGACGATTACGATATGTTCGCACTTTCTCCGGTGCTTGCAGTTGCAACCCTTATTAACAACGGCTATGTTTATGATCTCAACGAGATGACATATATGAATCTCGAAGCGGAATGGTACGATCCCAACAGTATCGAGCAGCTCTCTATCGGCGGCAAGTCCTATCTCGCAATGGGCTCCATGCTCATTATGGATGATGATGCTACCGGTGCGGTATTCTTCAACAAGCAGATCGTAACAGAGCGCGGACTCCCCGATTTCTATGCAATGGTGGAAAACGGAACATGGACGATCGACGCTATGACAGAATACGCGCAAAAGGTTCATTACGATGAAGACGGTAACGGCTCTATGGATGTTGCAACAGACACATGGGGTTGCCTTTCCGAAAAATCCGTAACGCTTGCGTTTGTTGCCGGCGGCGGAAACCACATCATTTCCAAGGATAAGGACGATTATCCTACGATCGCTTGCGACAGCGAGCAGTATCTCGATATGCTTGAAAAAGTTCTCACGCTTTCCAACGACTTCGAAACAACGATGTTTGCGGAAGCCCTTTCCGGCTACGGAGACGTATGGGTAGAGGCTCTTGACGTTGCGTTCAACGAAAGTCGCGCACTTTTCTATGCCGCATGGCTTAATCGTGCAACGCTTTTCCGTTCTATGGAAACCGACTTCGGTATCCTTCCTTATCCCAAGTATGATACCGATCAGCAGAACTATTACTCCTTCGTTTCTCTTTATTGCGCAAACTCCATCTCCGTGCCGATAACGGTTACGGACGTTGATTTCGTCTCCACCGCTATTGAAACGCTGTCTTGGGAGAGTATGTATAACAGCAACAGTCTTGACGAGGCTTACTACACAAAGACGCTTGAATTCAAGGGCGCGCGTGACGAACAGTCTCAGAGAATGCTTGACATCATTTTCGAAAACACCGTGTTCGACCTCGGATATATGTTTGACTGGGGCGGCATTTGTTCCAAGATCACAGCTACGAGCGGCGTTGAAGGCGGAGACGCTTCCGGCTTCCCGTCCAGCATCACGGCTTTGGCCAAGTCCATTAACAAGAGCATCGAAAAGACGATGGACAAAGTCGGATATTGATTACATATCCTAAAATAAAAACAAAAGCGGCACACTTCAAATCGAAGTGTGCCGCTTTTTTGCTTGATTTTATTCCCATCTGTGAGGCAGATCGGGACAGTTTTGATGTTTTTTGACAGCTCTGACCTCTGCAAAGCATCCGCATAGGTTGCACATTCCCTCGGTGAGATGTTCACACGAGCTGCAAATTGTGAGACGCGCCGCATATTCCTCCCGACTGCACTTTACGGACGGATCAAGCGAGTTTATGTACTCAAGCACGGTCCTGTAAGCGCCGTCGCGGTCAATTTCGGAAAGCAGACATCTTTTGCATAAAGGTCGGGCAGATTCGTTTTCGGTCAAAGCTTACTTTTTAACGGTAATACGGACTACGCTGCAAGCGGGAAGCTCAAAGGAGATTCCTTCGTCGGTGATCTCAACGCCGTCGAAGGGTTCTGCCTTAACGGTGTCGGGGGCGTCGAACGTATTGAACGCGTCCATATCGTTTGTAAGAATTTCAGCCTCAACGGAAGCCGCCTTGTGACCGACAAGAATGCCCTCGATGTACGCCTCGTCCTCGTGGGAAAGGTTACATACGGTGATGTTGAGGTTGCCTTCGGCGTCGATGGAAGCGGATTCGTGAAGATCGGGCACCTGTACGCCGCCCTTCGGTCCGCGTCTGCCGGGACCGAAATGAGGATGCTGATGTTCGGGAACTTCAACACCGATGTCCTCTGTCTCGATGAAAGAGGAAACGAGAGTTGCGTCCTGATGGCAGGAATACATCTTAAAGACGTGATATGTGGGAGTGAGAAGCATCTTCTCGCCGTCTGTGAGGATAACTGCCTGAAGCACGTTGATGAGCTGAGCGATGTTAGCCATTCTTACACGGTCGGAGTGCTTGTTGAAGATGTTGAGGTTAATGCCGGCAACGAGCGCGTCGCGCATTGTGTTCTGCTGATAGAGGAAGCCGGGGTTTGTGCCGGGTTCAACGTCGAACCAGGTGCCCCATTCGTCAACGATGAGAGCAACTCTCTTATCGGGGTCGTAACGATCCATGATGCGTTCGTGACCGCTGATGATATCTTCCATCTTGAGGGTTGCATTAAGTGTGCGATACCAATCTTTTTCGTCGAACGCGGTTGCGGAGCCTTTATTGCCCCAAGTGCCGGGAACGGTATAATAATGGAGAGAGAGACCGTCCATCATATGGCCTGCTTCGCGCATGAGAACCTCTGTCCAATGCAGGTCGCCGCCGTTCGGACCGCACGCGATCTTGAAAAGAGGTGCATCCGGGTAATTACGGCAGTATGTCTGATAGCGACGGTATTCGTTTGCGTAATATTCGGGAGTCATGGATCCGCCGCATCCCCAGTTTTCGTTACCGACACCGAGGAATCTGACACCCCATGCGTTTTCCTGACCGTTTTCCTTGCGGAGAGCCGCCATGGGAGATACGCCGTTGAAGTTCATGTATTCGACCCATTCGGACATTTCCTGAACCGTTCCGGAACCGAGGTTTGCGTTTATGTAAGGTTCGCAGCCGATTTGACGGCAAAGCTCCATAAACTCGTGTGTGCCGAAGCTGTTGTCCTCAACAACTCCGCCCCAGTGCGTGTTTATGATCTTTTTGCGGTTTTCTTTGGGGCCGATACCGTCTTTCCAGTGGTATTCGTCCGCAAAGCATCCGCCCGGCCAACGAAGAACGGGGAGCTTCATTTCGCGAAGCGCCTTTACAATGTCGGTTCTCATTCCGTTTTCGTTCGGAATAGGAGAATTTTCGCCGACGTAAATTCCGTTGTAAATGCATCTGCCGAGGTGCTCGGAGAAGTTACCGTAGATATTTTTATCAATACGGCTGCCCTTGTCGTATGTGTTAATAACAAGCTTGCTCATTTTCTGATCCTTTCGATTTGTGGGTTTGAGACTAACGCTCACTTAGGCAATGCCTCAAGAATATTTTACCCGACCGATACGCCAATGTCAATGATTTAATTGCAAATAAAGCGAACGGAACGCGTCAAAATTTGTGTTTTATTCGACATTGACGATGCTTTTTGAAAATTATTTTCAAGTCACCCTTTTATTCTCGGCGTGTTTGTGCTATTATAAAATAAGTTAACAATAAACGCAAAGGAATCAGTTACTATGAACGGTTATATGAATTTACTTCATCGTCTGTCCTCCATGATGTCCGTTGTCGGACATGAAACAACGGAATCGGACGCTCTTGCCGCTCTTGCTTCGCCGTATTTCGACGAATGGATGAGCGACGCTGTCGGAAATCATATTTTCGTCCGCAGATGCGGTATAGAGGGGGCGCCTAAGCTTTTGCTTGACGCACACTTCGATGCCGTCGGACTTGTAGTTGCCGGCATCACGGACGAAGGTAATCTCCGCATAAACAGTCTCGGCGGCGTTGATAAAAAGATACTGCCCGCCTGCGAGGTCACTATCCACGGCAAAAAAAAGCTGTATGGCGTTGTCGCTTCGACTCCTCCACACCTTGTGACGGCGGAAGGCAGATCGAAAGTGCCGCCGATCACGGAAATGCTTGTTGATACGGGATTTTCCAAAAAAACGCTCGAAGAAGAATACGGAATTCGTATCGGTACACCCATAAGCTTTGCTTACGCTCCGGAAGAATTGCTTAACGAACGCACCTGCGGTCCCGCTTATGACGATAAAGCTTGTGTTGCGGCTGCAATTCGCGCAATGGAACTGCTCGGTGACGAAAAGGGTCTGTTTGACGTTTACCTCGTCGTTTCGGCAGAGGAAGAAACCGGTATGAGCGGCGCGGCAAAGGCAGCTTTCGCAATCAAGCCCGACCTCGCGCTCATTCTTGACGTCGGCTTCGCAACCTCACCCGACACCCCCTCCGGTCACGGTGCTGCCGCTCACGGTTCGGGCGTAATCCTTTCTTATTCCGCGGTTACAAACGTAAAGCTTACTCGTAAGCTTATGAAGCTTTGCGACGATAATGAGATCAAGTATACCGTTTCCGTTGAGCCGTCCGGCACAGGAACAAACGCAGATAACGTGACTCTCGTTGAGTGCGGCATACCGACATCGGTTTTGGGAATTCCGATCAGATCCATGCATACATACAGCGAAGTGCTTGACACCGCTGACGGAGAGGAGCTTGCAAAGCTGTTGACGCTCGTAATAAAAGACAACGGTCTTAAGGAGTATTGCAATGACTGAAATCAAAAATCTTTACGGACTTGAGCTCCTTCGCGAGCTTTCACTTACCTTCGGCCCCACCGGATGCGAGGACAATGTGGCCGAATCTATCAAGAGTGTTGTTAAGCCCTATGCAGACGAAATAACGCTTGACAAAATGGGCAATCTTGTTGCTGTGCTTTACGGTAAAAATCATGGCACGGAAGCCGAAAAACGTCTGCTCTTTTCGTCTCACATGGACGAAGTAGGATTTATGATAAACGAAATTTGCGGCGACGGAACGCTGAAATTCTCGCTTGTCGGCGGAATTATCCCGTATGCGCTCGGCTCTCGCAGAGTCACCGTCGGTGACGAGACTAACAGAGTTAAGGGTACAATCGCATCTAAGGCGATCCATCTGCAAAGAGGCGACGAACGCGACAAAATGCCCTCGGTTGACGGTCTTTACATAGATATCGGCGCAAAGGACAAAGAGGACGCGGAAAAGTACGTTCACCTCGGCTCGTTCGGCACGTTTGATTCCGAGTTCCGCTTCTTCGGAGAGGGCGATAAGCTCATCAAGGGCAAGGCGCTTGATGACAGATTCGGTTGTACCGTAATGTGCGATTTAATCCGCCGTCTCAAAAACGAGCCTCAGCTCGATCATGACGTTTATTTTGCGTTTACCGTTCGCGAGGAAGTCGGACTTTCCGGCGCCCAAACCGCCGCCTATAAGGTAGACCCCGATTTTGCGATCGTGCTTGAATCGACTGCCGTTGCGGACAATACCGGCGCACCCGACGAGAAAAAAGTCGCAATCCTCGGAAACGGTCCCGCCGTTTCGTTCATGGATCGCTCCACAATATATAACAAAAACGTTTTCGAGTATGTCCTCGATACGGCAAAGAAAAACGAAATCAAAGCGCAGCCTAAGAGCTTCGTTTCCGGCGGTAACGATGCCGGTCACATTCATCGCATTCGTGACGGCGT
>CAYWAD010000036.1:0-13977 GCA_964456045.1 uncultured Lachnospiraceae bacterium | reverse complement strand
CGGAAGTGTACTGCATATTTACGACATCGTGGCAGGAAAGACCTTTTTTAGCTTCTGTGTAAGCTTCGTCGGAAACGGTGTTTGCAAGCGCGTAAAGCTCCTTCCAATTGTACATGCCGTCGTATTTTTCGGCGTCAATCGTTATTGCGGTTTTGAGATACGGCAAACGTCTGCAATCGTGAAAATGTTTTTCAGGCTCCGCGGCAAATTCGGGGCAAAGTCTGTTGACGATTTCAACGTAGCTTACGTCCTTGAGACCGTTACTCATAACGATAACCTTGGTGTCGGATTGTTTGAGCAGATATTCAGCTTCGTGAATTTTGTACGCGGTGTTGACCGTTACAAGAACCGCGCCGATCTTCGCGCAGGCGAAAAGCGTGAGCATCCATTGCGGATAGTTCGTTGCCCAAATAGCAACATGATCGCCTCGTTTAATTCCGATAGCGAGAAAAGCCTTTGCAATGGTGTCACATTCTTTGTTGAATGATTTGTAGGTTCGCTTGTAGTCGAATTTGTGCGTGTAGATAACGGCAGGTTGATCTGGATATTCGTCCGCGATCTTGTCCATCCATTCACCGAGCGTGTAGTTCAAAAATTCCATATCCGTTCTCCTTAAAAGGGAAATAAAAAAGTCCCGTATCGTAATAATACGATACGGGACGCAGCTTTGAATTCTGCGCGGTACCACCCGCGTTCACCCCAAAAAGGGATGCAACTCACAGACACAGTCGAAAGACGATGTCTTGTCCTTATAACGGTGGACTTCCGCGTCATTTTAATAGGCACAGCCGTTCCTTGACGAGCTCCGGAGTGAGTCGGTAGATGTCTGTCGCGGGATCTTCCAGCGCACACCTTTCGGTGCGGATCCGTTCTCTGTGCCGACCGACGGAGTACCGTTTTCTCCATCAAAGCATTTATGATTTATAATTATACATTTTTGTTGCAGCAATGTCAATTATACAATTCGCTCAATTAATGCGATTATTTGACGAATTCGTTGTAAATTGCACACAAAGTGTTCTCGAAATCGTCGCTGGAAACGCCGACAATGATGTTAAGCTCGCAAGAGCCTTGGTCGATCATACGAATATTTATGCCTGCGTCCGCAACTGCACGGAAAACGCGTGCTGCAGTACCTTTTGAGCGAACCATACCGCGTCCGACGACGGAGATCAAAGCAAGACCGTCTTCAATCACCATAAAGTCGGGATTGACCGCGCGCTTGATGGATTCGGTGATGATTTCGTATTT
Organism: uncultured Lachnospiraceae bacterium; assembly: GCA_964456045.1. GTDB lineage: Bacteria > Bacillota > Clostridia > Oscillospirales > CAG-272 > DTU064. The sequence goes on along the minus strand of CAYWAD010000036.1, from coordinate 12,726 downwards.
GCCGGTGAGCTGTTCTGTATGTGCAACGATGGACATCGTATCAATGCCGGACGGAATGTGCTCGGCGTGGACTCCGTGATAATCGAGAATTTCGATAATTCTGTGCAGCATTCCTTGCTGATACGCCATTTTGTCCTTTTCGATGCGGATAACCGAAAATTCTTTTTTTCCGGCAATACCGGTTATGATGTGTTTTGTGTCGATTTTGTCCGAAGAAGCGACGATCATAGTTCCTTTGTCTTCGGGCTTATTTGTATTTCTGATGTTGATCGGGATTCCGGCAAATCTCACAGGAAAAACGGAGTCCTCGTGAAGCACGCCTGCGCCCATATAAGAAAGCTCGCGAAGTTCACGGTAGGTTACGGTTTCGATTCCGAGCGGATTTTTTACGATGCGTGGATCTGCCATAAGGAAGCCGGAAACGTCCGTCCAGTTTTCGTAAATGACCGCGTCCGCTGCGCGAGCTACGATAGAGCCCGTTATGTCAGAGCCGCCGCGCGAAAATGTCTTGACGGTTCCGTTGGGCATGGAGCCGTAAAAACCGGGAATTACAGCATATTTATGCACTTTCAATGCGGTTTTCAGCACTCGGTTGGTTTCTTCCACGTTGAAATTGCCGTTATCGTTGAAGAAAATTACATCGGATGCGTTGATGAAATCATAGCCGAGGTATTTTGCGAGAATTATCGAGTTAAGGTATTCTCCGCGCGAAGCGGCATAATCGCGCCCTGCGCGATGCTTCATAGACAGCTTGATCTGCTCATACTCATCTGAAAGATCGAGGTCAAGCCCCAGGTCATTTATTATGGAATCAAATCGTTTTTTTATTCCGTCAAAGAACGAATCAAAATCAAGCCCGGCGCGAGCCATATCATAGCACGCGTAGAACATATCCGTTACTTTTGTATCATCCGAGTTGCGTTTTCCGGGGGCGGACGCAACTACATATCTGCGGCTCGGATCGGATTTTACTATATCATAAACTTTTCGGAACTGTCCTGCGTCTGAAAGCGAGGAACCTCCGAATTTGACTGCTTTTATCTGCACGTCCTATACCTCTGTGGATGAAAAAATATACAGCACGATGAATGCTGTTACATTTTATTATATGCTTAAATGCCGATTTTGTCAATATTGCTCGCATTAGCGGAAATGACGTATTTCTTGAAAATAAGCGTATTTGTTTTAGGTATAGACAATAATTTTGATTAAAAAACACTCGACGCTGAATTTCGCCGAGTGTTTTTGTTTTAGTTGTTTTCTTACGGTTTGTCCTTGTGGGGTGGCTTGTCGCCGAAAGGAGGTCTGCCATCGTGAGGCGGTCTGTCGCCGTGAGGATGTTCACCGTGGGGACGCTCACCGTGATGATGTTCACCGTCGAAGGGCGGTTTGTCTCCGAAAGGAGGTCTGCCGTCGTGGGGGTGATGTTCACCGTGAGCCGCTTCCAAGGCAGGAGCTTCGGAAGCATCACCGAGCTTGTCGTTTTCGTCGATTTCGGTCATATAACGCTTAGCTTGCGTAGAGAAAAGTTCCCAATAGCGACCGCGCTTGTTCATAAGCTGACTGTGGTTACCTTCTTCGATGATTTCGCCGTATTCAAGAACGAGAATCTTGGAGGCAACAGTCGCGCTGGAAAGTCTATGAGAAACAAAAATCGTTGTTTTATCTTGACGGAGATTGTCGAACTGGTTGAAAATTTCCTGTTCCGCGATAGCGTCAAGTGAAGCTGTGGGCTCATCGAGGATAAGAAAATCGGAATCGGAATAGAAAGCACGCGCGATGGAAAGCTTCTGCCACTGACCGATGGAAAGCTCGACACCGTTGTCCTCAAAGTAGCGCATAAGCGGTGTTTCGTACTTATCCGGTAGCTTGTCGATGAATACATCAGCGCTTGCCTGCGTTGCTGCATATGAAACGTCGGATTCGGAATGTTCGTTGAAAATATCACCGAATTTGATGTTTTCCGTTACAGAAACCGCATATTTACCGAAATCCTGGAAGATGATACCGAACATACGGTAAAGCTCGTCTGTATCGTATTCGCGGATATCGTATCCGTCAAGCAAAATTGTACCTTCGGTGGGGTCGTAAAGACGTGTCAACAGCTTGATAAGCGTTGTTTTTCCGGCGCCGTTGAGACCGACGAGCACGCAAGTTTCGCCTTCATTAAGTTTGAAGTTGATGTCTTTGAGTACCATTCTTTCGGTACCGGGATAAGAGAAGCTTACGTGACGGAATTCGATCGTGTGACCGGAATGGAAATTGATATGACGTGCTTCGGGAAGAACATTTTTAGAATCTGTGTCGAGTACGGGAGTGATCGTCTTTTTCTCTTTCATAAAGAGAATGAGGTTGTCGATGAAAAGACCGCCTTCATAAATTGAGGAGGTAAGCGAGATAAGGCTTGCAACGCTGCTCGCAACCGAAGAAAGTGCGCCCGTATAAAGGGAATAGTCACCGACTTGGAAAGCACCATCAACAACCTGTTTTGCAATGAACAGATACAAGAAGCAGTTTACAATCGAGGAAATGAGCGAAATTGAAATGTGCCAAACGTTTTCGTTGATGATAAGGCGTTTGATGCCGGCGAAATACTTTTTGAAGGTTTCGCTGAAACGTGAGATAAAGGTGTCGGAAAGACCGAAAAGGCGGATTTCCTTGACCATATCCTTGTTTACCATCAGGTTGCTGTAATATTCCATCTGACGGCGGTCCTTGCTGCGGCGTCTCATATAGAAGAAGTTCTTTCTTCTGTATGTAAAGTTAATGATTGCGGTGGGCACTGCGAGAACAATAACGACAACGGAGATCCAACTGCTTACCGTCGAAAGAATGACTATGTAAGAAATCATCATTATGATAGTCGAAACGAGACTGAACGTCGCGCGCATGATGTTTATCGGACGTGAGCCTGCTTCACGGTTGGCGTTTTCAAGCTTTTCGTAAAATTCGGGACGGTCAAAGCTTGCGATGTCAACTTCCTTTGCTTTTTTGATGATCTTTACTTTAATGTGGTTTGTAACGATTTCACCGGAGATGTTTACGAACATATTGTACAAGCTCGAAATGATCGAGTTGACGAGCATGTATGCAAATTGGAGGATCAGGAGCGCCATAACAACGCTCCAACCGTTTTCACTTGTTGTGGCTTTAGTCGCGGATACGACAAATTTTCCGATGGCGGTGAAATTTTCGATTCCGAGCGGATTTACGAGTGCGTTGATAAGGTCTGCGGTAATGAGCGATCCCAAGACGGGTACGATACCGTTGAATATGCTCATAAACATCATCAAGAACAGAAGCGCGGGACGAGCTTCCCATACAAGTTTGAAGATGTAGAAAAGTCTGTAAACGAAACCCGAAAGCACCTTCCAGAGGTATTCCGGAACTTCTTTAATATTTTTCGGTTTGGGCGGTTTCAAGCTGTCGTTAATATGCGGTCTGCCGGGTGGAGGTCCCATCATAGGTCCCATAGTTGTTTACCGTCAGGATTGTTAATCCTGCCTTTCTTGATTTATTTTGTTTCGTCTTGAAAAATTATTTTCGTTTGCTTCGAAGAGCTTTGAAAGTAAAACTCCGAGAGTGTCTTTTTCCTCCGGTGAAAGCGCGGAGAAAAACTCTTCCGCGTGTTCGCGACGTTTACGTCCGATCTCCTCGGCGTGCCTTTTTCCGCTTTCGGTGAGGGAGAGAAGTATCTCACGCTTGTCTTTTTCCGAACGCTCTCGACAGATAAGACCTTCTTCTTCGAGGCTTGTCAGTGAGTCGGAGAGGGACTGCGGACGCACTGAAATGTGAACGGCAAGTTCCTTTTGTGTCATGCCTTCGTTATGGAAAAGCACGGACAGTATGCGACCTTTTCCGTGATGGATGTTCGGTATGTGAGGCGGCTGCGGGCTGTCTTTATGATGTTCTTCCGGAGGAGGGCACGGAGGGGGCGGTTGATCTCTGCGGGTTTGACCTTCAAGGCATTTCAAAAGCCTCATAAGTTCAAGCTCTGTCATTTTTTCTCCTTTCGAAAAATAATAAGTTTCCTTACTAATGACATTGTAGCATAGTATATACGGCTTGTCAATATAGTAAGGAAACTTATTAATAAGTTTTTTTGCAAATTAATTGCTTGGCGTGTGAATCAAAACTCGCTGAAAAAGAAAAAAGTCACCGTTAAGGTGACTTTTTATGAGATCATATTCCGAGAACGGAGGATGCGAAAACAAAATAGAGCAAGAGCGAGAGTGCGTCAACGATCGTGGTAATAAACGGGCTCGCCATAACCGCAGGATCAAGACCGAGTTTTTTCGCGAAAAGCGGCATCATCGCGCCGATCAGCTTTGCAACAATAACAGTGAAAAGCAATGTTAACGCAACGACTGCCGCAACGGCAACCGAAACTCCGCTTCCGAGCAAAAGATTGTCGATCAGCAATATCTTAGCAAAAGACGCAACGGAAAGTGTTACGCCGCAAAGCAGGGAAATGCGAAATTCCTTCCAAATGACCGCGAAAAAGTCGGAAAAATCAACTTCGTCAAGCGATATTCCGCGAATGACGGTTGCTGACGCTTGACTTCCCGAATTTCCGCCCGTGTCCATTAGCATGGGGATGAATGCCGTCAACGCGACTTGGGCAGCGAGTGCATCCTCGAACGAGGAAATGATCATGCTCGTAAAGGTTGCGGAAATCATAAGTAAGAGCAGCCACGGGATTCGTCTGAGCCAGATGCCGAAAACGGATTCGCGCAGATAATGTTTGTCTGTCGGCGTGATAGCCGCCATGATGTCCATATCCTCGGTGTATTCTTCGGTGATGACGTCGATAGCGTCGTCAACCGTGACGATACCGATCATTCGATTTTCGGAATCAACAACGGGAAGCGCCAAAAAGTCATATTTTGAAAGCTGATTTGCAACGAATTCCTTGTCATCCGTTGTCCTTACGGAGACGACGTTTTCCTCCATTATGTCACCGATGAGGCTGTCCTGCGCCGAGGTCAAAAGCATCAAAAGCGACACAACTCCGACAAGAATGCGTTTTCTGTCTGTTACGTAGCAGGTGTAGACGGTCTCCTTGTCGATGCCGGCGGCGCGTATTATGTTGAATGCCTCCGCAACCGTTGTGTCGGGGTAAAAACGAACAAACTCCGTCGTAAGAATGCTTCCGGCGCTGTCGTGTGGGTATTTGAGAATTGCGTTGATGTTTCGGCGTGTGCTTTCGGATGCGCGCGCAAGGAGCCTGTTTGCAATGTTTGCCGGCATTTCCTCAATAACGTCAACAGCGTCGTCAAGATACATATCCTCAATCAAAAATGTAAGCTCTTTATCCGAAAAAGCCGAAAGCAGATCCTCCATTCGCTCCGAATCCATTTCGATGAAAGTGTCCGACGCGAGAAGTTTAGGCAAAAGACGGAAGAGCAAAAGCAGCATTCTTTCGTCCTCAACCTCATCAAGAATTTCAGCGATGTCGGCAGGCATCATTTTGCCGAATTCTTCATGTATTAAACCGAAGCGTTTTTCTTCGGCAAGGGTGATTATTTCATTTGCAGTCATTGTTATTCGCAGGTATAAAAATACCGTGCAGCCTCCTTTCTTTTTGCGGCATTGCCGATTTGCGGGAAGTCACACGGTACCACTTGTTTTATTTAATGCGGAAAAGATAAACGTATGACTTCTCGTTAATACTTCGATATGTACTACTACCGTCTGTACTCATACGTTCACCTCCGTTTTTGTGGAGAAGGTTTAATCGAGCTTGAAAAATTGAAACTCCGGCAAATGCGGAAAGGGGGTAATTTTGCGTTTCAGCGGATCGTTACAAAACCTGCGGCAGCGTGCTGTCGGTTTCATGAGACCGCGCCTTTTGCAGAGAACGGCGTCACCGTCGTAAAGCGGGGTGCCGTGCTTACAGTATACGCAAATATTATCACTGTCTTCGCATTTATGATGCATACCAATCTCCATTTTGATGAATTACAACTTCATAAGTATAAATCCTTTTTCGAGTTTTTTCAAGTGGATTTTCGATTTTTTATCAAATTTACCGCAAAAAAAGCAAAAATGACTGCGCAGAGCAAAGGCGAGAGCGTTGGAAGCTCGTTTTCGTAAAGGTTTATCGAGGCATTTACATTCATACCAATATGCTCGGACAAAAAATATACCGCCGCGCCGGAAAGCGCACCGGTCACGAATTTCGAAATAATGTGCGGTATTATCGAAATTTCATTTGACTTAAGAACGGAGATGTTTTGGCATATGACGGAAATCCCCGAAAATCCGATGGCAAAAGCGGAAACAGCCAAGGCTTCGGCGCAGCTTATCAAGCCGCTTGAGTAAGCTTCCGCACTGCCGACACAGGCGCTTGCAAATTCAAACACAGCCGATACGAAAAGCTTAGGATAAGGCGAGGCGCAAAATTCTGTTAAAGCTTCACCCGTTATCCGGCCCATAAGCGAAAAAAACGTGACAGAGCCGCATACGTTCAGGATTATCCGCGATGCGTCCGATATGGAGACGGTGAGCATTTCGGGAAGCGACGAAACTGTGACAGGAGCGCAGGAAGCAGGCGCACGAGCATCCTTGATCGGTTTTACAAGGTTAAGGAAAATGCCCGTTAAAATCGAAATAACCGTCGGAACAAAGAAGATTAACAGCCCTGCGGCTAAGCTGCCGAACATGTTTTTACCGACGGCAAAAACCGGGTATGCAGGTGAGGCGCACGCGGCAAAAGTAAGCAGTCTCGACGCTTCAAGGTTGTTTATTTTGCCGGTGCGGTACAAATTGCCGATGCACATGGCACCGAGCGGAAAGCCGAACAAAAGTCCGCAAAATAAAGCGGAAGCGCCGGATTTGATGCCGAAAAACGAACGAAACGGACGCGAAAGTAATGCATCGACTCGGTCGCCGCCTCCGCTTTTGATGAAAAACGAGGAAATGACGGTGAACGGGAACACGGACGGAACGACTCGCGCCGCACAAATGTAAAGCGATTTTGTAACCGAATCCGTGACTGTATCGGGCATAATACAGAACATAAGCGCCAAAAATACCGCCGAAACGGAATAAACTGTCACACGCACGCGAAAACGCATTTTTCATTCCTCCTGCCGCATATCATATAGTGCATTTATATGAGGAGATCGGGGGAAATAATGCGTTGAAGCTGAAAAGTAAATTGGCGGTGAAAATATCGCAGGCGGTGGGGGATTTTTTTGAAATGCCGAGCGAAAGCGTGCGCGGAATGAGCTTCACGGTCACGGACGGAAACGAGCTTTATATGACGGGGTGCAAAGAGATACTTGCGTATGAATGCAAAACCATAAAGCTTGCGACCTCAATCGGAAGCGTTACCGTTGTCGGAGAGGGGCTTGACATACCGAAATATGCCGACGGTGAGCTGACGGTGCGCGGCGCGATTTTGTCAGTTGAGCTTTCGAGGGAGGTATAATTTTGCTTTTGAAGATACTTTTGTTTTTCGTCGGTTATGTAACTGCTACAGTCCCACCGGAAAGCATAGAAAGCCTGACGACGCTTGTGTTCGATGCAAAAATGTCGGTCAAATTCGGTAAACGGCGAAAAAACGGCAGAAAAATAACGCTTTCCGAAACGGCTTACGCGGAGCTGACTGAGCTTATATCGAATAAAGACATCGTTTTACAAGACGCGCGGCATCGCGGTGTGCCGCAGCTTTTTCGACGCTACGGCAGACGTTACGGTATAATCGTCGGGCTTTTGTTGACTGCAGCGGCGCTGATGATTTCGGATGAATTTGTCTGGCGAATCGAGATTTACGGTAACGAAAATGTGAGCGAAAAGGCGATTGAGGATGCACTGTCCGAACTCGGATTCGAACTCGGAACTTACATAAAAAACGTTGATTTTGACGTGTTGCACAATCGTTTCCTTGCCGCGTCAGAGGAGATCGCGTGGATTTCGGTGAATATGCACGGAAACGTCGCTTATGCGGAGGTGAGAGAATATTTGGCGTCGGACTCAGACAAAAGCGACGGCGCGGCGAATATCGTTGCCGCAAAGGACGGGGTTGTAACGCTTGTGTCCGCTTTTGACGGAAAGCGCGAGGTCGCGATCGGGGAAAGCGTTAAAAAGGGGCAACTTTTGATTTCCGGAGTTATGGAATTTGAGGGCGCGGACACACGTTATGTTTACGCCAAAGGAGAAGTCTACGCCGAATGTGAGCGAAGTATACATATCGAAGTTCCGCTCACAAACAAAGTGACGCGAAAATCCTTCTCAAATCCGCTCGTTTACGGAATAAAATTCTTTTCAAAAGAGATATTTTTTGGCGGAAAGGGTAGAATTGACACCGATATTTGTGATACAATAACTGTGTATAAGGATTTGGCTGTGTTCGGTGGTAAGACGCTTCCGTTCAGTATCATTACGGTTAAAGAAATCGAAACCGAAACGGTGACCGAGGTCTACACCGAAGCGCGCGCTTCGGCTGTTGCGTATGCCGAATACAAAAGGGAATTTATCGAAAAAACAGACGGGGTAACGCTGCTTTCGTATGCGGTTGAGTCCGGTATGAACGAGGAGCGCACTCTGTATTTCGTGGATTGCACGCTCAGCGTTATCGAAAATATAGCAGAAACAAAGGAATTTACGGTAAATGATTGAAAAAATCGTAAAAACAAAATCAAGTGAAATAACGAGCCGTCTTTTCGGAAGCTTTGACATAAATTGCAGGCGGATCGAAGAAGCGTTTGGAGTAAAGCTGCGGAACAGGCAAAACCCCGACGGAGACGGGGATTCGATCGTTATTTCCGGTGAAAATGAGAATAACGTAAAGCTTGCCGCCGATGCTGTTGAATATTTGCGCGGAATGGCGGAATATAACGAAACTCTTTCGGATCAAACGGTCGATTATGTTATCGGCATGGCGTCGGACGGTAAAATCGGAGAGCTTGAAGCGCTCGATGATTGCGTTTGTATCACAACGCGCGGAAAACCGATCAAAGCAAAAACGGTGGGACAGAAAAAATATGTCGAGGCAATAAAGAAAAACACGGTTATTTTGGGCGTCGGTCCTGCCGGAACGGGAAAAACTTTTCTTGCTGTCGCAATGGCGTGCAAGGCGCTTCGCGAACGTGAAGTGCAGCGTATAATTCTTACACGTCCTGCTGTTGAAGCCGGAGAAAAGCTCGGATTTTTGCCGGGAGATCTTCAAAATAAGATAGATCCGTATCTGCGTCCGCTTCATGACGCGCTTTATGAAATGCTCGGCTCCGAAAATTATTCGCGTCATATTGAGCGCCAAACGATAGAGATCGCACCGCTCGCGTATATGCGAGGACGTACTCTCGACGATTCGTTTATAATACTTGACGAAGCGCAGAACACAACGCCGGAGCAGATGAAAATGTTCCTCACGCGCCTCGGCTTTAATTCCAAAGCTGTTGTTACCGGTGACCTTACGCAGACGGACCTGCCATCCGGAAAGCGAAGCGGTCTTGCCTCAGCAGTAAAAATACTTGACGGAATTGACGATATCGCGATACATCGCTTCACGGAGCGAGATGTTGTGCGACATAAGCTCGTTCAAAAGATTATTTTAGCGTACGATAAATTCGAACGTGATAAAGCAAACCGTAGGACGGAAGGAAAGTATAGGGTGAGAAAAAATGATAGGCAGACCTAAACTCAGAGCACTTATAGAAGATGAACAGGACGTGCAGCACATTACGTTTCGTCAGCTGAAACTTATAAGACGTGCGGTTAAAGAAACGCTCGCTTACGAGGGCTTCAAACGTAACGCGGAAGTGTCGATCGTTATTTGCGATAATGATGCGATTCAGTCGATCAATTCGGAGTACAGAGGCGTCGATGCGCCCACGGATGTGCTTTCGTTTCCGCAGTTTGAGTCGGATGAAGAATATCCTGATTTCGGTTATGTTCCGATCGGAGATATCATCATCTCCGCTGAACGCGCCTATATTCAGGCAGAAACATTCGGACACAGCTTTGAACGTGAACTCGCATTTTTGGCGGTACATTCGACACTTCATCTTTTGGGATACGATCACGTTAATTCAATAGAGGAAGAAAATGTAATGCGTCAAAAGCAGAGAGATGTAATGCAAAGACTCGGACTTACCGTAAACGAAAACAGAAAAGATACATAAAATAATACAAAAATGACGCCGCAAACGGCGGTAAAACGGAGTGAAAAACATGAAAAGAACAGCATTTATAGCAATAGTGGGCAGACCTAATGTGGGAAAATCAACGCTTCTCAACGCAATGCTCGGTGAGAAAGTGGCGATCGTTTCAAGTAAGCCTCAGACAACAAGAAACAGAATAACCGGTATTCTTACCAAGGGCGAGGATCAGTTCGTTTTCCTCGATACTCCCGGTATCCATAATCCCAGAACAAAGCTCGGTGATTATATGGTCAAGAGCGCGGAAAATTCAATCGGAGATTGTGATGCGGTAATCCTCATCGCGGACGCGGATAAGCCGGCAGGCAATGTTGAACGTGCAGTTATCGAACGTTTGAAAAAAGAAAAGATTCCCTCAATACTCGTGCTGAACAAGATAGATCAGTCCGATCCCGTAAAATTGGCAGAAACCATTACCGATTACGCCGCACTTCACAATTTCGATGCAGTTGTTCCCACGTCTGCGCTCAAGGGTAAGGGCGTTTCCGACGTGCTTGAAGAAGCCGGAAAATTCCTTCGCGAGGAGGAATGGTACTTCTCCGGAGACGAAATTACGGATCAGTCCGAGCGGCGCTATGCGGCTGAGGTTATCAGAGAAAAGATGCTTCGCCTACTCTCAAAGGAAATTCCGCACGGAACCGCTGTTGTCGTTGAGGAATTCAAGGACGAAAACACGCTCATCCGCATCAGAGCGGAAATATATTGCGAAAAAAGCACGCATAAAGGAATAATTCTCGGAAAAAACGGCGATATGCTCAAAAAAATCGGAACTTACGCGCGCGAGGATCTGGAGCGTTTCTTCGGTTGTAAGGTCTTTCTTGATCTTTGGGTAAAGGTGAAGGACGGCTGGAGAGACAGAGGCGGCTACCTCCGCGACTTCGGTTACGATATAAAGAACCTTAAGTAAAATGGAAAAGCTGTCCGTTCACGGTCTTGTACTTCGTGAAAAGCCGCTTGGCGATAACGATAAGCTTTTGACCTTGCTCACGGCGGAGCACGGCAAAATGTTCGTTACGGGAAAGGGTGTGAGGTCGCTGAAAAGCAAAAATATGACTTCGTCTCAGCCTTTTGCGTATTCGACTTTTATCCTGACGAAGAACAAAAGCGGATTTTATCATATTTCCGAATCGGACTTGCACGAGCTTTTCTTCGGCATCAGAACCGACCTCAACAGAATCGCGCTTGCTTCGTATGTGTGTGATGTTGCAGATCACTGTTCCGTAGAGGAAAACGACGAAACCGCCCTCCTGCGCCTGACGCTGAATGCGCTTTATGCGATCTCGCAGGATAAACGTCCGCTTATGCAAATAAAGGGCGCGTTTGAGCTTCGCTGCGCGGCGGTTTCGGGAATGGCGCCCGATCTTTCGGCTTGCTGTATGTGCGGAATAGAGGAGTCGCCGCTTTTTTATCTTGATATTCTTGAAGGCGAGCTTTTGTGCTCCGATTGCATCGCGCGCCGCAGAATTGATAAATACGCGGACAGAGGGGGCGAGTGGACAAGACCGTTTATATCCGTGTCACCGAATCTGCTTAACGCGTTTCGCTTCACGATAATGGCGGACGCGTCGAAGTTTTTGTCGTTTTCGCTTCCGCAAGATGAGCTTACGGATTATTCGACAGCAGCGGAGCGATATTTGTTGCATCATCTCGGACGCGGCTTTTCGACTCTTGACTATTACAAACATTGCCAAACACTTTGAAATTATGAGTTATACCGATAAAACAATAAAAACACTTGAATTTGATAAAATATTGAAAATGCTTTCTGACTGCGCGCCGACGGAGGGGGCAAAGCGTAAATGCCTCGCACTTATGCCGTCCGATGACGAGGTCATAGTGCTTCGCAGGCAGCGCAGAACGAGCGACGCAAAGCGTCTTATGGGAATCAAGGGAATGCCGTCGTTTGGCGCAGTCATTGATATAAGCGACACTGTCGAACGTGCGGAAAAGGGCGCGATACTTTCGCAAAGGGAGCTTCTCTCTTGCGCGAATGTTCTCAGAACCGCAAGGAGACTCGCGGATTATCTTGACGGCGACAGAACCTTCGAGACCGTCCTCGATGAAATTTTCGAGCGTCTTTCGGGAAATAAATTCCTCGAAAATAAAATCACAAAAGCAGTTATATCGGAGGATATGATCGCGGATGAAGCATCCGCGGAGCTTGCGGATATAAGACGCAAAATGCGGTCTGTAAATTCAAAAATACGTGATGTGCTTCAAAAGTACGTCAGCGGAGGGGCGTATTCACGCTATTTGCAGGAGAATATAGTCACTCAGCGCGGAGGCCGATTCGTTATCCCCGTCAAGGCGGAATATAAAAACGAAGTCAGCGGTCTTGTACATGACATTTCCGCTTCGGGAGCGACGGTTTTCATAGAGCCGCTCGCAGTCGTTGATGCGAATAACGAGCTCAGACTGCTCGAAAGCAGGGAACAACATGAAATTGAGCGCATCTTGGCGGAGCTTTCCGCGGATGTTGCGGCTTCCGCGTATACGATGCGGCTCGATTATATGAATATCACGGAGCTGGCGTTTATTTTTGCTTGCGCGGAGCTTTCGT
>CAYWAD010000035.1:0-14397 GCA_964456045.1 uncultured Lachnospiraceae bacterium | reverse complement strand
TGTTCTTTCCGTTGACTTCAACTCTGTACGCACCGATATGTTGCGTGATTCCGCCTGCTTCGCGTGCCGTAACATGCGTATGACGGATAGCGTCGAGAAGCGATGTTTTACCGTGGTCAACGTGACCCATTACGCAAACGACGGGGCTACGTTCGATAAGTTCGGTGTCATCATCTTCAACGGCTTCGAAAAGCTGATCCTCGATCGAAACAACGACTTCGCGCTCTGCCTTCGCGCCCAGTTCCTCCGTAATGATGAACGCGGTATCAAAGTCGATAACCTCGTTTACCGTTGCCATAATACCGTTGAGCATGAGCTTCTTTATGACCTCGGAGGCGGTGATGTTCAAACGATTTGCAAGTTCACCGACGGTAATTTCGTCGGGAATTTTGATGACAAGCTTCTGACGGCGCTGACGCTCGACTTCTTCCTTGCGAAGTTTTTCCATCGCGCGTCTTTCCTTGTCGCGATCCTTATTCGAAGTGGACCTGTTATTCTGCTTTTTGAGTTTTTGCTTTGTGACTATATGGTCATCCTTTTCGGAGACATAGCTGTTGAGCTTTTCGTCATATTTGGAAAGATCTACAGAACTTGAACGTGTATCTACTATACGAGTATTACCGGTACGCTGACGCGCCTCACCCTGGACTTCCGTTTTCTTCGCCTTAGGTTGACCGGATGCACCTGCGGCAGGCTCCCACGGTCCGCGATTCTTCTTGGGCGCTTCGACCTGACCGCGTCCCTGCGCGCCACCCTTTTGCTGGGAGTTCTGTTTCTGCTGATTAGTCTGTTGCGCAGACTGCTGAGGTCTGTTATCATTGCGCTGTCTGTCCTGATTTTTCTGTTCCGGACGGACGCGATCGTTTCTGTCGTTACGTTCGGGGCGCTTGGGCTGCTCTTTTTGCGCACTGCGCTCCTGAGTGCGAATCTGCGGCTCGGTTCTCTGCTGCTTTTGCGGTCTTGCACCGTTTTGCTCCGACTTAACCTGCTGCTGCGGCTTAGCTTCGGATTTAGGCTCCGCCTTAGGCTCTGCATTTGCCTCAGCCTTGGGTTCAGCCTTGGGTTCAGCCTTAGCTTCGGGCTTAGCTTCGGGCTTATTCAAGTCCTTTTCGGCTTCGACTTTTTCCGTTTTTTCAGCATCAGCTTTCGCCTTAGACACCTTTTTCGGAATTACCGCTTCGCCATTAACGTAAGCATCAATGTTCGTTATTTGATTTTGAGACGTGAGGAGCTCGATCAAAAGGTTAAATTCGGCAGGTTCGAGTAACGCCATATGTGTCTTTCCCTCGAGACCGTTTGCCGCCAAAAGATCGACAATATCCTTACTTTTAAGATTAAATTCTTTAGCCAGACGGTTAATTCTGTAAGTCGTGGCTTGCTGTGCCATATAATTCCTCCTCGCCGCCGAAAGGCGGTTTCGTTTAGTGTCGTTATCTTATATATGATGTGATTTTTATTGTTAACACATCTCTTTTGCCGCAAGCGCGGCGTTTGCAATCCCGTTATCGCTGATATACACCGCCGCAACGGCTCCCGTCTTTCCGATGGAATGGCCGAGTTCCGCGGTATTTTCAGAGAGTCGAACAAACTTTACACCGTAAAAAGCGCATTTATCCGCAAGTTTTTTTTCGGTTGCCGAAGAAATATCGGACGCGGCAAACACGGGATTTTTACCGCCCTTTCGAAGCATATCGCAAACAGCGGCAGTTCCGAAAGTCAGTTTACCTGCTTTTTTTGCTATTCCGATGTAAGAAAGCACGCGGCTCATTCGGTTTCAGCCTCGATTTCGATGAGCGCTGCAAGTTCGTCGCCAAGCTCATCCGGAATCGCACATTCGAGATTTCGCGCGAGCTGTTTGCTCTTGACAGCGCGCTTAAGACACGCCGACGATGGGCACAAATACGCTCCGCGCCCCGATTTTTTGCCGGTAAGATCGAGCGTTACCTCGCCTTCCGGCGACCTGACAACTCGAATCAGCTCCGATTTAAGCTTAGTTTGACCGCAACCGATGCATCTTCTTTCGGGCATTTTTTTCTTTTTCGGCGCTGCCGTTTCCTTTTTTGCCACAGTCACCAAACCTCGCAAATATTAATATTCGCTCTTAATGTCGATCTTGAAACCTGTGAGACGAGCTGCAAGACGCGCATTCTGACCTTCCTTACCGATTGCAAGAGAAAGCTGATCCGCATCAACATAAACCTTTGCCGAACGTTCGCCGTCTATAACGACCTCGTTGATCGTTGCCGGAGCAAGAGCGGCGGAGATATATTCGCCCATATCCTCGCTGTACTTAACGATGTCGATCTTTTCGCCGCAAAGCTCGTTAAGAATCACGCCGATTCTTGCTCCGCGGTTGCCTATACAAGCGCCTACAGCATCAACATCGGGATCACGGGAATAAACCGCAATCTTTGTACGGGAGCCTGCCTCGCGGCAAATGCCCTTGACAAGAACAACTCCGTCCGCGATTTCGGGGATTTCAAGCTCGAAAAGTCGCTTAACAAGATTGGGATGTGTTCTCGAAAGAATAACGATCGGGCCTCTTGTTTCGTTTCTGACTTCGGAAATGTAAACCTTAACTCGGTCACCGACGTTAAGCACTTCGCCGGGAATCTGCTCGTCTTTGATAAGAACGGCTTCGCTTGTTCCCGTATCGACAACAACCGCACCGTCTGTTATATCGACCTTGGTTACGATCGCGGTGACTATTTCCTCACGCTTTGTTTCATATTCGGCACGAACAAGCTTGCGTTCTTCTTCGCGAATTCCCTGGATGATAACCTGCTTTGCCGCCTGAGCGGAAAGACGTCTGAAATTTTTCGGTTTAAGCTCAATCTCGCAAATTCCGCCGAGCACGTTACGCTTTGAGATCGACTTTGCTTCCTCAAGCGAGATTTCCGTTGTCGGATCCTCAACTTCGGCAACAACATTGTACTGCTGATAAACCTTGATATCGCGTTTTGCTTCGTTTATCGCAACGCGGACGTTTGCGTTGCCGCTTTCACGCTTAACGGCTGCAACAAGCGCAGCTTCGATGCGTTCAAGCATATAATCCTTAGATATTCCCTTTTCCTTTTCAAGGGCTTCCAAAGCTAAAAAGAGTTCGCTGTTCATTTTTATGGTTTTCCTTTCAAAAACTGTCGTATCAGTTGAATTCTCCGAAATCGAACACGGAGCAAATCTTTGCACAATCGCTCCTATTGACGGTAAACTGCTCTCCGCACTCAGGCAAAAAGGTCAAAACATCATTTTCTTCGTCGTAATCAACTATTTCACCCTTAACGGACTTGGTTCCGTTTCTCGGCGCAAAAAATTTAAGTTCGATTTCTTCACCTGTTCCGGTGAATGAGAGGATATGCGCGGGGCGTTTAAGCTCGCGCTCGATTCCGGGAGACGAAACCTCAAGCCTGTAGGACTGCTCTATGGGATCGGCTTCATCTATTATGGGATCGATCGTGCGATGGACAAGCTCGCAATCGTCGATCGTTATTCCCTCGAATTTATCTATTGTAATGCGAAGATACCACTCGGAGCCTTCCTTTTCGAATTCAACGTCCCAAACATCAAAGCCGAGACCGTTGATAACGGGCGTGAGCAATTCTTCGACCGCACCGGCGATATTCTTTTTCCCGCCGTTTTGTTTTTTTGCCATAATCCCTCTCGGTACAAATGTGATTTTAATACATGAAAATTCCAAAAACAAAGAGCGGGTTGCCCCACTCTTGCTTCACATACTCACTTCTTACGCTATCAAGTATACCACACACCTTACCGTTTTGCAACACTTTTTAAGAAAAAACTGTATATTTTCTTGATTTTGCCGATGTTTTTGCGGTCACTTGCCTCCTTTGAACACAAAAAGCTTGCTGAACACATAATTGAGAACAACAACAACAACCGCCGCGACGAGTTTCGCCGTCACTTCGGAGGGATTTAAGCCGAAAACGAGTTTAGGCAGCACCATTCCGAGCAGTAAGGTTCCGACATAGGTTATGACCATATCGAGCAAAAGCGTCAGCAGTCTGCCGGAGGCAAAAATCACAAGCTGACGTGGCAAAGAGGCACACGTGTTCGACTCGGTGAACACCCATTTGCGGTTTGAGAAAAACGCAAACAGCACCGCCGCCATCCACGAAATTACCTGCGATGCCGTATAGACGGCGAGGTATCGCGCACTCGTCACATCCGAAGCCGGAACCGAAAGCACCGCCTTACCGACGTACATGAGCAAAAAATATGACACCCAGCTAACGGCAGTCGTCAAAACACCGAACACCAAGTACAGTATCACTTCTTTGTGTTTTTCGTATATTTCGCGAATTTTCATTAGACTTCCTCCGAAAAAAGCTTTTCCGCAAGCGCCTTGAACTCGCTTTTGTCCATCAGGACATTGAGTGCGGCAATAAATGCATTCGGCGTCATCCCGTCAGGCAGATCAACCTCAGCGGCAAGCCTGTCTCTGCGTTCGGATGCGCAATCCGCTCCGGACATACCGTAAGCATAAAGATCGGCCTTGGTTATATCTGCTCCTCGCTTCTTTCCGGTTTCGTCAACTCCGCCCTCGGCGGAAAACGGCAAAAGCAGTGAATACAGACGCTCCGCGTCGATCCCCTCGACACCGAGCGTGCCCTCCTTCGAGCCGACTTTTTTTCTTTTTTCTTTACCTTTTATCTTGGGGATATACACCTGTGTGACGCTTTTCTTCGGGACGGCGGACGTAATATAGCTTCTGATAACGCCGCCTGCTCCGTCGCTGTCCGTGAGCAAAATTATGCCCTTTTCAAGCGCAAGCCGACGTATAAGCGCAAGCTTTTCTTTCTTATTAAATATACCGAAGCCATCGGTCGTTATTATATTGCCCGAAAGGATCATACCGAGCTTTTGCTTATCGTATTTCCCCTCGACTATAATCGGGCGATTTATATGGAGCGGTTTCATTTTCAAGTTCCGTTTCGAATTTATTGTTTTTTCACACCTATCGACATAACAAGTCTTTCAAGGGCAATGTAACCGAGGCGCGAGGATTTGAGCTTCGCGTCCGCTTCGGCACACGCCGCAACCGTTTCCTCGATTTCGGAAATTTCACGCGTTTCCACGCTTTTCATCGTAAGCTTCACTTTATATTCGTGAATTCCGAGCTTTGACGATATTTCCGACGCACTGCATCCGAGCTTCATCATCGTTTTCACCGTCAGCATATCGGATATTGTTTTCATAATGCCGCCGAGCAGCATTATCGGCTCCGTACGGCGCTTTTGCTCCGCTCGTATTGCGTTAAGTGCGTCCTCACGTCGGCAATTCAAGATTGCGTCGGACAGTTCAAACGCGTCATATTTGTCCGCGGCACTGCACACCTCAGCGACATCCGCAACCGTTACCTTTGATGCGTTCCGAGCCTTGACATAAGCGATGACTTTGTTGATTTCCTCTGCAAGAATGGTCATTTTTCGCCCGGACACAAAAAGCATACGATCCGACACCTCATAGTCAAACGTAAGTCCCGCACGTTCAAAGTGACGTTCTATCCAGCGGCGAAGCTGCGCCGGAGTAGATTCGGGAAAATAAACCGACACGATCCCCTTTGATGAGAAAAGCCGCTTTGCAACCGCGCTCGGTCGCTTCGGGAGCGTACCGTAATCGAACGTGCCCGAAAAAATCGGCACGATAACCACGCTGTCCTCGTATTCGGACGCTGTTTCAAGCGCGTCAAAAAGAGACTCGCACAGTTCCGACGTAAGCGAATCGAAGTTTTCGACATTGACCTCGATCAACTTTTTCCCGGAGAGGCTCATCATCGACGGAGACATCGCGGTACTGACAATCAGCTTAGCGTCCTCGTCCGACGAATATACAATTTTCAGATAATCAAATGAAATCGTCGCGTCCGTCAGATACGGCTCTCTTTGCTTATCGCGGTAGTGCGCAATGAGGTAATCCTCCTCACCGAAAAAAACATAAGCGCCGCCGCGTCCGGCACGAAGCATCGACTTATATTCGGATTCATTTATCTGCGGCATATAATCCTCCCGCGATTTTATCTGTCATCCGTTTCTTTCAGGATAACATTTATGCTCATTTTGTTAAACTGCACAACGCCCATACCGCCCTCGACGGTATAAACGAGGTAAAGCTCTCCGCCGTTTTCCGTGAGCGTATTTTCGACGCGTTTTGCGGTCGTATATATCGTGAGCGGAAAGTAAGCGGTATTGTAAACGCAGGAATGACGCACTCCGCGCTCAAGTATCAGTGCGGTATAGACCTCACCTCCGCGCAAAATCGAAACAAGACCGCGATCCGAAACGTCAAACGAGACAGAAGTCACCGTCTCGCCCATTCCCGTCGTCGCCGGTTCCGTGTACTTTATTTCGATTCGTTTTCCGTCCGATGTAATCTCGCCCTCGGTGCAGATCTCCATCGTTTCGGGCTCGTTTTCGAACAATTCCTGAATCATCGCGTCAAAACCGTCATTTGTGATTTCGGAGCTCGCATCTTCTTCGGACGCGGCGTGTTTCATTTCAGTCAAAAAGCGGATCGCATCCGTCTTTTCCGGATCAACTTCGTGAAATTGAGATTTTATTTTAATTATTACTTCTTTTATCATTTTTTATCTTTTCTCTGTAAATAATATATTTGTCTCTGAATAATATATCACAACCGATATTTATTGTCAACTTATGAGACATCGGAGGAAAATTGAAAGCATCGGCAATAATTTTAGCTGCAAATCTGCTCGTATGTCAAGCTGTCACACCGCACGAAGCCGAACTTTTGGCGGCCTACATCGAGAGTGCAGCGAGCGAAGCAAGCCTTATAACAATGTGCGCCGTCGGCGCCGTGATCGTGAACAGATGCAAGGCAGGCGGAAGCATAACCGGAGAGGGGCGTGCGCTCGGAATAATTCCGTCACCGTCGCCGTCGAGTGAGGCACGTTACGCGGCAAGCCTTGTTATGAACGGCTTAGACGTCACGGACGGTGCCGTGATCTTTTTCCGCAATGAGGACAGCGAGCTTTATGCGCATTTTGAAAAGCTGATCACGCTCTGCTCGGACGGCGTATGCTTTGCGCGAAGATAAAAAAAAGAGGCTCTCCGAGCCTCTTTTTGCTTGAAATTATTCGTTTGTTTCGGATTCTTCCGCTGTTTCCGACTCGGAATCCTTTTCGTCAGCAGTCTCGTCTGCTGTATCTTCATCGGTATCTTCCGAATCCTCAGCGGTATCAGCTGTAAGTGCGTCCATGTATTCCTTATACAATGCGTCGTAGTCCGTCTGATCCTGAAGAACATAGGACGCAAGAACAATAAGCACGAAAATGATTGCAACGATCGTTGTGACCTTAGAGAGTTTCTTATCAATGGTGGAACCCTTCTGCTTGCCGAAAAATGTCTCAGCGCCGCCGGATATAGCGCCGGACAGACCGTGCGATTTGCCGTTCTGCATAAGCACTGCGATTACAAGGAAAAGCGCTCCTACAAGAATAAGTACTCCGAAAACTATGTTGAGTGTATCCGTCATTATGTTAATCCTCCTGG
The DNA here is from genome assembly GCA_964456045.1 of uncultured Lachnospiraceae bacterium. GTDB lineage: Bacteria > Bacillota > Clostridia > Oscillospirales > CAG-272 > DTU064. The sequence continues at coordinate 6,868 of CAYWAD010000035.1, read as the reverse complement.
AAAATGCATCACAAAATAAACCCACACGGACGTGAGTGTTAATTATTGTAGCATATCCTTTCAAGAATTGCAACAGTTATTTTTATTTTTTTGATGTTTTTTTGCGTTTTTCCTTCAAAATGAGCCTTACATCAGCTTTTCAAGCGCAATATATTCCTCATCCGTAATGTTTATGATACCGCCGTGACGCTTCAAGGTTTTGCCCATATCAAATTCGTCATCGGAAAGAACCTTGAAATTGCCTGAGGCAAGATCGTCCGTGACAAGCGGCAAATAGCCCTGCCCCTTGGCAAATCTGTCAACTATGAGACACCACTCGTCTCTGTCGTTAAACTTGAATATTTCGGGACCTTCAACACCGTGAAGCTCGGCAAGCACGGACGACTCAACATCCGAAAAGCTGTCCTTTTCAAGCGTTTTTCCGAAATCGGCGCGGACTCGCTTTGTAGTTTCGTCCTTGGAATAACGGTAGTAACCGTCAACGCCCTTGATGATCGTCGTATCTATAACGTGATTATCTCGCTCGATGTAGACTTCCGGTTCGGTAAATGTTTCGAAATCCTTCGTGTACGAAGCGAAAATGCGCTGCTTGTGATGCTCATCGCCGTCAAACTTGGTCATAGACGCCCAGAATAGCATGATCGCGTCCTTTTCCTCGTCGTAGATGCATTCCGGCGCCCAAACGCAACCTGCACCGGGGATACCGATCGTATGCGCCGTCGGCTCATCCCAATTGATCAGATCGTTGCTCTTCCAAACGATAATATCTCTGCTGCCCTCGTACTGAGCAACACCCCACCCCTTACCGTTTGCAATTCTGAGGTCTGTCGCTATCAGGAAAAATTTATATCCGCCGTTCTTATGAAAAGGATTTCTGATAATGAACGGGTCACGCACGCCTTTTTCACCGATTTTAGAGAAAAGAATCGGTTCGCCGCCGTTCAAATCTTTCCAATGAAGTCCGTCGCGGCTGATCGAAAAATAAATCTGCTCGCCGGTAGGATGCTCGCCCGTAAAATGTACAAATAAATAACCTTTGTAATCGCTCATGTCTGCTTTTGCCTTTCGTTTTTGATTTTATACCAAGCTGCCATCTCGCTCAAAAGCGGCAAGAAGCGCTTCGCAACCTTTTTTTACATCGCAATACGTTCTTTCGAAGTTGCCCGTGTACCATGGGTCGGCAACATCGCCGCCGTCGGACGTGTATTCCATAAGCTTGCGGATCTTCCCTGCCGGATCTTCGCCGAGCATACGCTGCATATTTCGTATGTTTGCGCTGTCCATGCCGATAAAAAGATCGTATTTATCGTAATCCGAGAGTTCAAGCTTTTCAGCACGCTTTCCCTCGCAAAAAATGCCGTGACGTGCAAGTTCTTCCTTTGCGGGAGGATAAACAGGATTGCCGACGCCGCGCCAAATCTCCTCGGTTGACGTTGCCGACGAAGCGACGACGATCTTATCCGCTATTCCGCGCTTTTGAGCCAGATCGCGTAAAACAAACTCCGCCATCGGGCTTCTGCAAATATTGCCGTGGCAGACAAACATTATCCTTATCATCTCGTTTCGCCTTTCGGTTGCTTTCGGTATGCTTGTATTATTCATTATAATACAAATCCGCGCGTTTTACAAGGTTCAACCTCCGTTTTGCAAAAAAATCCCTTCCAATTTCCGGGGAATAACCGTTCAAGTCCGAATACACCGCGTTGCATCCTTGCATCTAATGAAATGTTCTCGTCTATAGTTTTTATTTACAGTTTCTCATCCCGGCTGCCCCACACCGAAAAAATCAACTTCAAAATAGGTCTCCAACTGTTCAAACAGCTGACACGTCGTGCTTTCCGCCAATGCGGGCAGGTCAAGCCTTTGGACAAAGGCAAGTATCTGCGAGATTTACTCTACGGTGATTTTGATACCTGTACCAACCACAACACATTCTCGAGGGATGTTGCAATAGTTTTGAGCGTTTTCATTCGTTTTGGATTGAAACTTTTTCGATTATGAGTTATAATTAACTTTATAAAAAAGCGATACAAGCTCGGAGACTGTTTAATGAAAGAAAAAAATATAATTAAATCAAGGCTGAAGCGAGAACTCGGCGAATTTGACGTACTCATGCGCTCCATTCCGGCAACAACGGTGACGCTTTTCGTTGTCAGCGTCATTTGCATGAATCTGCTCGCAAACAAAACGCTCGTTCAGCTCGATTGGATTGCGATTGACGGCGGTATCCTCGTTTCGTGGATGTCGTTTATGTGCATGGATATAATAACAAAGCATTTCGGATCCAAGGCATCAAATCTCGTGTCCCTGCTCGCCTCCGGAATCAATCTTTTGACTTGCTCGATTTTTTTTGTCGCAAGCATCATCCCGTCAAGCGCAAACGATTACACCGCATTCGACGATATTTTCGGCGGAACATGGTTCATTTTGCTCGGCAGTACGATTGCGTTTCTCATCTCCGCCGTAATCAACAATTCGATAAACCGTATTGTCGGAAGTGCATTTCGCAAGAATCCGAACGGAAAGCTCGCATTCGCGGTGCGTTCCTATGTTTCGACGTTTATAGGACAATTTTTTGACAATTTCATCTTTTCCATCATTGTTTTTGCGTTTTTTGCGCCGATATTTTGGGACGGCTTCCACTGGACGCTCCTGCAATGCACAACCTGCGCTCTAACGGGTGCGGTCGCGGAGCTTTTGATGGAGGTGATCTTCTCTCCCATCGGATACAAAATTACGACGCACTGGACGAAAGAAAGCATCGGCAAGGAATATTTCGATTACATAGGCAAAGAAAGCGAGAATTCGTGAAATGAAAGTGTTAATAACCGGAACGACACAGGGCATTGGCAAGGGAATCGCGGAATATTTTTTGAAAAACGGTCACAATGTCGTCGGCATAGACAGACAAGCGGCGAGCATCACATGCGAACGTTACACACATTACGTTTGCGACGTGCGCGACACAGAAAAACTCCCCGACTTGGACGGCGTGGACATCCTCATCAACAATGCCGGCACGCAAAACGACGATGACATCGGAATCAACCTCAAAGCACTGATAAACGTCACAGAAAAATACGGCGTACGCGAGGGGATAAAGTCCGTCTTGAATATCGGCTCCGCAAGCGCGCACACAGGTTCGGAATTTCCGGAATATTGCGCGAGCAAGGGCGGCGTTCTTGCGTATACGAAAAATGTTGCGATCAGAATCGCCAAATACGGCGCGGTTTGCAACAGTCTTGACCCCGGCGGAGTGCTGACACCGCTGAACGAGTGCGTTATGTCAGATCCCGAACTTTGGGCGGAGATAATGGATGAAACACCGCTGAAAAGATGGGCGACGACGGAAGAAATCGCGGAATGGGCGTATTTTTTGACTGTCACAAACAAGTTTTGCACAGGTCAAAACATCCTTGTTGACGGCGGTGAAGCCATAAACTACAATTTCGTTTGGAAAGAATAAAAAAACCGCATCCCTGCCGGGATGCGGTTTTTGTGTTGTCTCAGAATCTTTGTCTGCATTCTTCTTGTCTTCTTCATTCTCGTTGAAGGATGTTACTCATAAATAAGCAACATCTTTTTTGAGTGCAAAAACTTCGGTTTTTATCGCGAGATTCACCACGACTTTGAATAAGTATAATAGCAAATGGTAAACATAATAGTGCTTTTACCAAAATACATTTTTTGTTATAATTTTGATTGTGCCGCCTACATTTTTGTGCATGCTGTCACCTCACAAAAAAGTTTTATAACCAAATAGTTATATATTAATACAATCATATCATTATTGTGATAATATGTCAATACCAAATGGTTATTTTTATGGTGACGAATGAACAATTATTACCCAAGGCTCAAAGATCTGCGCGAGGACAACGATCTAACGCAGGCGGATGTATCCGAATATCTCGGCATAAAGCAGCCTCAATACAGCCGCTACGAGCGCGGTCTGCGAGACATTCCGACGGATTTTTTGATTCGGCTCGCCATACTTTACAAGACCTCAACAGATTACATCCTCGGCCTTACAAACGATCCTTCCACGTCGCGACAAATTTAACCGTATTTACCAAGATAAAGCAAAAAGCCGAAGCTTTGCTTCGGCTTTTTTCGGAATCGGAGCGGGTGGGATTCGAACCCACGTGAGCTTGCGCCCAAACTGATTTCGAGTCAGCCCCGTTATGACCTCTTCGATACCGCTCCGTATATGTTAAACTCATTCGAGCCAAACAACTATTTAATTTTCGATATCACGGGGGAACCCCGTTATGCCCTGTTGCGGTTACCCGAAATTTTCGCTCGCTGTTCGCTTCGCAAAATTTCGACCGCTGCCACTCTTTTTTGCTCGCTTCATCCGCCACCGGCGGCGCTCGCAAACATCCCCTCTTCGATACCGCTCCGTATATGCATCTTCCGTCCGTGTTTCGACGGCAGATGCATATATTATGTCACATTTGACGGCAAAAGTCAATAGCAATTTGAGATTTTGCTGTCAATAATGCGAAAATAAAATTTTGCTCCCCTTTTACATAAACAATCGGCACATCATTTGTAGCTTCTGCTTATAGACAAAAACACATTCCGGATAATATAATATGCAATAAATATGTAAAGAATATAAAAAATCGGAGGTATTTATGCATGAGCATCACAGAGAACGCTTAAAAGCAAGATTCTTACGCAACGGCATCGACGATTTTGAACCGCATAACGTACTTGAACTTTTGCTTTTCTATTCGGTTCCCAGGCGCGATACAAACCCGATCGCACATCGCTTAATCGACCGTTTCGGTAGCATTTCCGCGGTATTCGAGGCAGATTTTAACGAGCTTGTCAAAGTTGAAGGTGTCGGAGAGCATTCCGCGTCTCTGATAAAGCTCGTCCCACAGCTTGCACGCAGATATATGACCGAGCTGACGAGCGAAAAATCTCGGCTCGACACCGTGCAAAAAATCGGAGAATACTTCGTTTCAAAATACATCGGCGAAATGTCCGAAACCGTATATATGCTGATGCTCAGCTCGTCATATAACGTACTCGGATGCGAGCTTTTACATAAAGGCTCCGTTAATTCCTCATACATAACGATGCGCGCCGTTATCGAGCACGCGCTCGCGTATAACGCTTCCATGATCGTGCTGGCGCACAATCATCCCGGCGGTGTCACCGTCCCCTCGTCCGACGACATCAGAACAACCGTTATTATGTCCGAAGCGCTTTCCGTTGTGGATGTAAAGCTCATCGAACATTTCATAGTCGCAGGCGGAAGATACACGCCGATAATGGCAGGCAGATCCGGGAAACTCGGTCAGGCGTTCGAAAGTGACGCGGAATTCAAACGCTTTTACGGTGATTTTTCCAACACAAATACATTAAAATGAAAAAGCAGTCTATATAGACTGCTTTTTTATTTATTTTTCCGTTCCCGTCTCGGATTGCATAAGCCTTTTGACTTCCTCAATCCTGCGGCTGAGCGGAGGGTGACTGTCCTCCATAATTACGTTCAGCTTGGACGGCGCGAGATGAGCAAAATTTTCCTTTGCAAGCTTTTTCAGCGCCGTAACCATCGCCTCGCCGTACCCCTCCTTGACAGACTGCGCATCCGCTTTGTACTCTGCACGTCTGCTGTACGCGTTCATGAGCATTCCCGTTACGGGCTGAACGACTCCGAGACCGATGCCGGCAAGCACATACGCAAATCCGAAGTTAACTTCGGTAAATCCGAATTCGGTATGAAGAAGCGGCTCACGAACCGTTATCCATATCATAAGCGACATCAAAAGCATATTTCCGACATTCATAAGCTGTTGCTTCAGCACGTCTCGGTGCAGACCGTGACCGAGCTCATGCGAAAATACCGCGCAAATTTCGTCCGCAGACATTGCATTCACGAGATTGTCGTACAGCACGATCGTTTTCAGTTTGCCGAAGCCGGTGAAATATGCGTTCAGTTTCGTTGTGCGTCTGGAAGCGTCCATAACCTCGATCGCCTTGACCTTGTATCCGTGATCGGTAAGCAATGACATAAGTTTTTTCTTCAGTTCACCGTCCTCAAGAGGGGTAAACTTGTTTCCCACGCGGCTTAAAATCGGGTAAAGGAATGATATCATCAAAAAGATAACGCTCACAAGGACGGCAAAGAGCAATATGATCCAGTCGCCCATCGCGGTATAAATGACACCCATCATCCACGAAAGGAACAGCGAAAGTCCGAAATCGACCAAAAGGGCTCTCAACTCGTCGATGATGAAGGTTTGCATTGTCGTGCGATTGAAACCGTATTTTTGCTCGATCACCATTGTGCCGATGTAATCGAAAACGATGCCGAACAAAAATCCGACAACGCTTCCAAACAGCACAACCGCAAAAAGCTGCATAAACATCCCCGATGGGAACAGCGACGCAAAAGTCGCATAAACGTCGGTACAAAGCAAAACGACAGTCACAAGGGTTGAAAAAGCACCCGAAAAAATGTCTAATCTGCTGTGTTCGCCGCTGTACGCGCGCCATTTTTGATATGTCTCCGCGTCATATACGTCGGCGACGTTTTCAGGGATGGGATTACCAGACGAACGGTATCTGACGATATTGAGCAGTGCCGAATAAGCACCGCCCAAAATCGCGATAAGTATCACAATGATTTTCACTTCCATAAAAATTCTCCGTTTCTCAGATTTGCGGAACCGACAAATTCAAAAAAGCGCGATTTTTTCAACAATTTCACGCATTTTCCGTCATCGTTGTACACGACCGGAAGCGTCTCCGCCCGCAAGTTTTTCGACTTCAGCCACGCTGACGCGGTTGTAGTCACCCTCAACGGAATGCTTGAGTGCCGAAGCCGCAACGGCAAACTCAATTGCCTCGC